>CAKVKI010000102.1 GCA_934754975.1 uncultured Alistipes sp.
GTGGTGCCCTCGCGCGGCACGGCCACGATCAGGTCCTCGCCGTCGATATAGAAGAGATTGACGCCGTAGGAGAGCCTTCCGCCCATAAGTCGCTGCGAAAAGGCCAGTTCGTAGTTCCACATCCGCTCCGGCCGCAGGTCGGGATTCTGCGGCGGGAACATGTACATTTCGCGGATCGTCGGATAGCGGAACCCTTTTGAGGCCGAAGCCTTCAGCTCCATGGCGTGCGGCAGGTGGAACGACAATCCGGCCTGCGGCACCCACTCCGTGCCGACGTGCGACTGATGGTCGATGCGCACCCCGGCGTCGAAGGTCAGCCGCCGTCCGAGGCGCTGGCGGAAATCGACATACCCCGCCGTTTCGTGCTGGGTCTTGTCGGCGATGGCGGAGCGCTCGCCCCTGCGGTCGCCCTCGACGTATTTATTCCACGCCTCGCCGCCGAAACGGTAGTAATCCACCCCTGCGGTCACTCGGTTGCCCTCGAAGAGCTGTACGCTCTGGAACCACGATACCCCCGTCATGTTGTCGCGTGAGTTGAAACGGTATGGTTTCGGGTTGTTCTTATCGTCGGGGTCGGCCGTATAGCCGTCGTTGATCCGGTGCCGGCCCCAGTTGTAGAAGATGCTCAGCGCGCCCGAAGTCTTTCCGTAGTTGTTTTCCACCGCCAAGGAGGTCATGCCGCGCGTGATGCGCTGGTCGGCGTCCTTCATCGGATTGGTGACGGCGCCGGGCTGCGAGGCGTTGAAGTGCGTGACGTTCACGTCGGCCCGCACGCTCCATGCGCCGGATATTTCATAGCCTGCTTTGGCGTAGCCGCCGTATTGTTCGAACCCCATGTCGGCGCGGTGGCCGTCGGTGCGGTTGTACGACCCGCTGACCACCGACGTGAAACGCCCGGCCCGGATGCGGTTCGTCAGCTCGGTCTGCAGGGTGTTGTAGGAGCCGTAGCCGATATTCGCGTTCGTGCGCACGCCGTTTTCCTGCATTTTGCGCGTCACGATGTTCACTACGCCGCCCATGGCGTTCGAGCCGTAGAGTACCGACGCCGGGCCGCGCAGTACTTCGACCCGTTCGGCCATCAGCGATTGGTAGGCGTCGGCGATCGGGTGTCCCATCAGTCCCATATACTGCGGATGTCCGTCAATGAGTACCATCAGCCGCCCCGCTCCGCCGCTCAGGCCGCGCAGCGACAATCCGCCCGCCGCGCCGTCCGAAACCCCGTACCCCATCACGCCGCGCGCCGTGGCGAACAGCCCCGGCACCTGCTCCGTCAGGGTCGGCAGCAGCGACGGCTCCTGATTGCGTTCGATCCGTCCGCGGTCCACCACCGATACGGTCATCGGCAGGTGGCGGATATCCGAGGCGTAACGCGCCCCGGTCACGACGATCGAGTCGATCCTGACATCCTTTTCCGCCGGGACCTCCGCCTGCGGCATTTCGGCATGCGCCGCAGGGAAGATTCCCGTGCAGAGCAGTAACAAACCCCATCTATTCATTTCGCTCCTGCGTCTTGCGAATGAATTCTTCGATCAGCGGCAGACACTCCCCGGCCGTCTGCGCCCGGGCGCAGAGCCGTTCCACGGGACAGATTCCGTCGCCCGTGCGGTTGACGATATGGGGTACGGCGACCGTGTAGGAGACCGCTTTTCCCGCGGTGTTGAGCAGGTCGAGGGCCACATAGCTCACCACATCGGCGAAAAGCTCCTCCACGCCGCCCAGAATCATCAGCGCCGCCGCGCCTTTGCCGACCACCTTGTCGGCTACGAAAGCCCCGTCGAGCAGCTGCGGCTCCTCGTGCAGCAGCCTGTAGAGGTCCTTCACGCCCCGTTCGCGGAAAATCCGCATCTCGTCCCCGTTGCGGATGATGCACGAACACTTCTCCGTGAACAGCAGTCTGATCGTCTGCTCCTTCTGTTCTTTTGTCATAGCGAATGTTGTTTCTCTCTTTTTCCGGGTCCGCACCGCTTGCTCCGGTCCGTCCGTAATTTCACAATGCAAAGATATCCGATTTCGCGCTATTGTCGGCTACCCCGATTACGGTTCGTTATACCATTTTTACGGAATCGCATTCCGGCCGCTGCGGAGCGCGGTTTTTCCCGGCCTGTTCCTCTCCGGCTTTATCCCGGATAATAAAAAAAGCCTGCGGCCCGAAGGGCGCAGGCTTTTTTTACTCTGGGAGCATCTCCCGCTCCGGGGAGTGTTATTCGGCTTCCAATACGAATACGGCGCTGTCGTAAATCTTGCACAGATTGGGATTGACGCCCGCATGGGTGAGGTATTCGCCCGAGAAGGTGCCGCCGTCGAACCAGAACCGTTTCTTGTCGACGTTCTGTTCCCTGACCTTGTAGCGGGTCTGCGGGTCGAGTCCGTAAAGCCGGAACTTCGGAACCAGCGTGCGGCTCTGGTAATGGATGCAGTAGGTGAACAGCACGGCTTTTTTCTTGTCTTTCGACACGTACATCACCCCGTAATAACCCGTATCGTCGTAAGGCGTGCCGATGCGGTAGAGGTCGCCCTCCATGACGATGTCGCGGTAGCCCTTGTAGCTCTCGATGGCCCTGCGCGCGAAAGCCTTCTCTTCGTCGTCCATCTGCTTGGGCTGCAGTTCCATGCCCAGGCGGCCCGCGCAGGCTATGTCGAAGCGGAATTTGATCGGCGTGATGTTGCGGGTCTGGTGGTTGGGCGTGGCCGAGACGTGCGAACCCATGACCGTCACCGGATAGAACAGGCTGGTGCCGTACTGGATGCGGGCGCGCGAAAGCGCTTCGGTGTTGTCGCTGGTCCATACCTCGTTGAAGTACTTCATCGCGCCGTACTCCACGCGGCCGCCGCCCGAAGCGCAGGCCTGGATCAGCACGTCGGGATATTTGGCGCGGATGCGCTCCATGACCTTGTAGAATCCCTGCACATAGTCGATCCAGAAGTGCGACTGCCTGTCTTTGGGCAGGTATTCCGACCCTGCGTTCTCCGCATGGCGGTTGGCGTCCCATTTGATGTAGTCGATGTTGGGCGAAAGCTTCATCGTATTGTCGAATACCGAGAATATGAAGTCCTGCACCTTGGGGTTGGTCAGGTCCAGCAGCCACTGGCTGCGCATCTGGGGCATTTCGCGGTCGCCCGACCTGACGATCCAGTCGGGATGCTTCTCGGCCAGTTCGCTCTTGGGGTTGACCATTTCCGGCTCGATCCAGATGCCGAATTTCAACCCCTTTCCGTGTGCGTACGAAGCGATGTAGTCGATGCCTTCCGGGAGTTTTTTGGCGTTGACCTGCCAGTCGCCCAATCCGGCCTTCGCATCGTTGCGCGGATATTTGTTGCCGAACCATCCGTCGTCCAGCACGAACATTTCCAATCCCATCTCCGCCGCGTCGTCGATCATGTCCGTCAGGGTCTTGGCGTCGAATTTGAAATAGGCGCCCTCCCAGCTGTTGAGCAGCGTCGGGGCGTACGTGCGGCCGTGCCATACGCCGTAATTGCGCGCCCAGTCGTGCAGGTTGCGGCTCGCGCCGCCCGCACCCTCGAAGCTGTATGTATAGATCATTTCGGGCGTGGTGAACGATTCGCCTTTGGCGAGCGTGTAATCCGAAGCGTAGGGATTGGCTCCCGCGAGGATGTTGAGCACGTTGAATTCATCGACTTCGAAGTTGAGCCGGAAGTTGCCGCTCCATGCCAGCGCGCCGGCGATCACCTCGCCGTAATTCTCGTCGAACGCTTCGCTGTCGAGCGTGACCATGAAGGCCGGGTTTTCGGTGTGCGTGGTGCGTACCAGCTTGCGCGACTCGATGCTCTTCGAACCGTGGGTGAGCAGCGTATGGTCGGTCTGGCTCTCTCGCGCCCATGAGCCGTAGAGATGGGTCAGCAGGTAGCTGCGCGCCTTTACGGGCAGCGACGACGAATAGAAGTCGTGCAGTACGGCGTCGCCCTTCTCGCGGTTGCGGATCACGGTGTGCGTCGTGATGACGTTCTCTTTGGCATAGGCCGTGTAGACCAGTTCGACGTCCAGCGCCTGGTTGGTGTCGGTGAGTTTGACGACCGTTTCGGTAACGTTCCTGTCGGCCAGCGTGCGCGAGGCGTGCGATACGTAACGCAGCTCGGTGTTCATGTCTCCGTCGGCATGGGTCACGCGCAGCGCGGGTTCGCGGAAGTTGCGGCCGCCCATCGTCGAATAGGCGAGGTTGTCGGTGCCGTGGTCCGTGCGGCGGTAGCTTTTGATGCCGGCGGCGGGCGATGCGTCGTCGATGCGTCCGCCGAAGTGGTGGAACAGCACTTCGCCGTTCGGGGCGACGCTCATGACCATCGACAGGTCGTTCGTGCGGATGTTGATAACCTGCGGTTCGGCGGCCGTCGCGCCGATGCAGACCATGCCCGAGAGCAGGGCCGTGAAGAGAGGTTTCAGCAGTTTTTTCATAGGTTTGAGTGAAGTTACGTTAGGAAAATGCGCTGCACATATGTACAGCGCATTTTCGTTGTACGGGGATAAAGTTACGAAAAATTACGTTGCGATCAAAAAAGCGGCGTATAATCTTTCGTTATGAAACTTTTAACCCTGTCGCAGTTCTTCGATATTTCGGATCGAATCTCTAGTAGTCCGCCACGCAGCGCACATTGTTCGCGGTTCCGGCTTCGCCGGGCAATAAAAAAATCCCTGCACGAAGCCGTGCAGGGATCGTTCCGGAGCAGGATTCTATCCTATTTGGTCAGGTATTTACCCTGTTTTTTGAGGGCGTTGTAAACCGAACCTGCCCAGTAGTTGCGCAACCCGAAGCCCTTGGGCTTGCCGGTCATGTCCATCTGGGTGATTATCTCGTGCGTCGCGGGATCGAACAGCACGGCGGTGTAGTAGCCCAGGCCGTTGCCCTTGTCGAGCGTCGTGGCGACCAGCACCAGTCCCTTGTTGCCCGAGCCGTTGTCGTAGCGTGCGACGATCTGCGGAAGCTGCGTCTGCCAGTCGATTGCTGCGCTGCGGGGCGTGAACTGCTCCGCGGCCAGTGCGCCGAGCGATTCGTTGGCCTGCTCCACGCCGGTCGAGAGGATGTCGATGCCGGTGAATCCGGCCACGTCGTATTTCTTCGGTTCGCTCAGGAAGAGCTTGTTGATGGCTTCGAACGCCTTGATGAAGGCGCCCGGTTCCTCGTCGGCGCCCTTGACGTCCACGCAGCTGTAATCCACGCCGTAGAAATCGGCTGCGATCTTCTCTTTTCCCTTCTGCGCGTAGCCGCTGACGGCGACCAGGCACAATGCTATGGCCAGTAACTTTTTCATTGTCGGAATTTTTAGTTGGTTTGTTCGCGTAAATCTACGAATTTAATTTGTTTCCGGCTCATTTGGGGCATCTGTTTTTTTGCAATGTACTCCACGGGTTCGAAAACGACCTCCGGGGCGACGCGCACTTTCGAGCGGAACGTGTCCTTTATCTCCTTTTCGAAAGCTTCGTCGCGGCGCGCGCTGCCGATGCGCAGCACGATCTGGTCGGTGCCCAGACTGCCCGTGAAGACCTCGATGATGTAGTTGCTCACGCCGGGAATGTTCTCCAGTATGTCGTACAGCGCGGGCGGATAGAGCGTCGTGCCCTTGAATTTGATCATCTGCCCCCTTCGGCCGATGACCGACGAAAGCCGCATCGTGCTGCGCCCGCAGGCGCACCGCTCCGTGTATCCGATGCAAATGTCGCCCGTGCGGAAGCGCAGCAGCGGCATGCCCCGCACGCCGAGCGTCGTAATGACGACCTCGCCCTCCGTGCCTTCGGGAACGGGGTTGTTCTGCTCGTCGAGCAGTTCCACCAGTATCAGGTCGGCCGGAACGTGTCCGCCGCAGTGGTGTCCGCACTCGGTGATCGAGGTCTGCATCTCGGTCGAAGCATAGGTCGAGAAAAGCTCCAGTTCGGGCCACAGTTCGTTTATCTTCGTTCCCAGCGTATTGTTGCCGAAGTCTGTGTCGCGCAGCGCTTCGCCGATGCAGATTGCGCGGCGCAGCGACGAGCGGCGGTAGTCGATGCCGTGTTCCTCGGCATAGGCGACCAGTTTTGTCAGGAACGACGGCACGACGATGCAGCCCGTGGGGCCGATGCGCCGGATGGTGTCCCACTGCAGTTCGGGAATGCCGTTCCCGACGCGGATCACGCCGCACCGGAGCTTCCGCGCGCCCAGAAAATAGGCCAGTCCCGCCATAAAGCGGCGGTCGATGGTGGTCATCAGCTGCAGCACGTCCTCCGGCGTGCATCCCGCCGTGGTGAAAGACTCGGCTTCGTTGTAGGCCAGCCGGTCGAGGTCCTCCTCCGTGAGGGCGAACGTCACCGGGTCGCCGAGCGTTCCCGAGGTGGTCACGTAGTCGACGATGCGGCTGCGGGGAACGCAGATGAAATCCTGCGGATGGAGCTGCAGGTCCGTTTTGGTGGTCGCCGGCAAACGCCGCAGGTCCTCCTGCGTGCGGATGTCGCCCGGCCGCGCGCCGCAGTGGTCGAACATGCGCCGGTAGTAGGGCGAATTTTCATACAGGTACGCGATCTCTTCGCGCAGGCGTTCCTGCTGGAACGCGGCGATCGCATCGGCGGATGCGAATTGTATTTCCGGATTTCTTATCATGGCTGACATTCCGATTTTAGTTTTTTTACCGCTTCCAGGTCGTCGGCGCGCGGGATTCCGCTCAGCAGCGCCTTGTCGAAGCATTGCGCCGCCCGGGCCTTGTCGCCCTGCGAGCGGTAGTATTCTCCCAGCAGTTTCCAGGTGTGGAAATTCTGCGGATTGGTCCGTGCGAAGCGTTCGAGCGTCGCGGCGTCGGCGGGGGATTCTTCCCGCATGGCTTTGCGGATTTCGCCGCCCAGATGCCTGTATGCGACCACGCGCGGGTAGTCGTGCGCGAGGTAGGCCGTGTCGGCGGCTATCTCCTGCGCTGGGTCGCAAAGTTCTTCGGCCGGATCGGGATCGCGCATGACGGCTCCCAGGTCGTAGCAGATATAGGCGCCGCCCTGCCACGGCGAGGTCGAAACCCACATTTTCAGCGCCGAGGGCCGGAATACGACCGAGTGGTGGGCGATCGACTGATTGACCGAGCAGTCGTTTCCGACGCCGATGTCCGCGCCGCCCCCGCCCCGCTGGTCGCGCAGCATGGCCACGGCCGCCTGAGGGGTGAGCGGCGCGTTTGCCGCCGTCAGCTCCTCCAGCCGTGCGAAGCGGCAGGGGCTGTCCGTCCGGGCGAGGTTTTCGAGGTTGTATTTGTCTTCGGCCAGTTCGGCCGACTGGTAATGGTTCGTGCAGACGAGGTATTCGCCTTCGCTTTCATACAAGGCGGTTTTGTAGGGCGTCTTTTCGATGATCGCGGCCCTTCCGTCGCGCGCCGATGCGATGAGCAGCGATTCACTGACGAAGGTGTCGCGGCCGCGGGCGATTTCGAGCGCTTCGCCGATCGTGGACGCATGCTGCAGGATTTCGCGCGCGAGGATCGAAATCGGAGTCGCCGCCGAGAGCGGAACGGGACCTTTGGCGGCGTTGATCGTCACGGTCAGCCCCTTGTCGTTCATGCCCGACAGTACGCCGATCATCCCGGCCCAGCCGATGCTGACGAAGGGGTGCCCGGCCTGCGGACGGCAGAAGGTGACGATTTTGTGGCGGGCGAAGTCGTCGCCCATGTAGAAGTCGAAATTGCGGCCGACCACCAGCTCCCCATCGTCGCTCATGCCGCCCCACGCCGCGAACGAACTGCACCCGACGAGCATGTACTGGCTCATGGCGTGCCCGATGTCGTGCGCCGCATGGTAGTTGAGCTGACGCTCGTAAGGCGTGCCTACGGCGTCGAAGTCGTGCGAGCAGTAGAGCGACCGGGCGTATATCTCGCGCCGGTACTCTTCGGGGACGTGCCGTCCCAGGTTGCGGTTGAAAATCACGATCATCCCCCGCAGGAACTTCAGGTAGCCGTCCGAGGGGATGAATTCGCGGATCTGGTCCACGAAAACCTGCTCCTGGTAGCGCATCAGCCCGGCCGTGAGCGCTCCCGCCGCCGCTCCCGACTCTTCGGGCGATCCGGCCGTATAAAGTTCCCAGAGACCGTACTTGTTATGGCGCAGGAAACTCCCGCGGCACGAGGTGTAGCCGCCGTGGTCCGCGACGCGGTAATCCGCCGTGTCGATGGTCGTCACGGGCTGCTGCATGTCGGCCGTGAGGTAAAGCCCGTAGAGGAACGCCGCCGCGAGGAGCGGAATCGCAAGGAGCGTGATGAGCGTGTATTTGAGAAATCGTTTCATGCGTCGCCTATTTTTTTAGCCAGATATTCCGTGCCCAGCAGCTCGGCGCAGGTCGCCGCCGCCGAAAGCGTTACCCCGATCGCGCCGTGAACGGTCAGGTTCTGCCCCGTGAGCAGCAGGTTCTCGAATTTCGTCCGTACGGGGATGCAGGTCGCCATGACGTTGCGGCAGTCTTTCTGCAGGCCGTAAGCGGCCCCGTGCGGTATTCCGGTGTAATGCCGGTAGGTGAGCGGCGTGGCCGCATATGTGTGTTCGATCGCCGCCCGCAGGCCGGGATGCCGCTCGCAGGCGAAGTCCGTCAGATGCTCCGCGACGGCTGTTTTCAGCGCCGTATAAGCTTCGGGACGGCGGCCCGGCGCCGATCCGCTCCATGCCGACCAGATGTCGGTGGCGATCGGGGCCATGAGCGTCACCACCTCGCTCCACGCCGGATCGGCGCACGGCGGCTGCGCGCTGAACAATACCATTTTCGGACGCATGGCCTCTGTGTCGAAGAGCGTGTCCCAGACATCTTCGCCCTCGGCGTAATAATAGAGGTTGCGGTTGATATAGGGGAAACTTTGCGGCCTGAGCAGCAGGTATACCGAGAAAAGACCGTATGTGCCCGGCATGCCGCTTATCCGGTCGC
>CAKVKI010000103.1 GCA_934754975.1 uncultured Alistipes sp.
CCACCGGGGTACTCGATAAAAGTACGGCCCGCGAATATTACGGGCGTTACAGCCGTTTCATGCAATCGGCCGTTGCCGATCCCAACAACATACTCATCAACAAGCAGGGATTCTATTCGATCAGCACCGAGTATTTTACCCGCCAGGACGATTATAAAACCGCCATGGCGTATAACGATTCGCTGATTATGCTCACCCGGCCGTCCGGTCCCTCCCCGCTGCTCGTAGGTATGTATAAACGCCGGGCGAGACTTTGCGAGCATATGGGGCAGTACAAGGATGCTTGTGCCGCCTATAATACGATGACCGCCTTGCGTGACTCGCTCCCTGCCCGTGAGTATGCGCAGAAAATCAGCGAAATGGAGGTTCGGTACGGATTGGATAAGGTCGAACGCGACCGGGCGTTGATTCTGGCTCAGAAACGCCAGAACACCTTGTGGTTTATCGGCGTGATCCTGGTGATCGCCATTGTCGTTCTGATCTGCCTCTGGCGCAATCTGATGCATATCAAGCGGCTGCAGCACAACCTGCGGATCGAATCGCAGCGGGCGCAGGAGAGCGATAGGCTCAAAAGCGATTTCATGGGGTCGATGAGCCACGAAATCCGCACTCCGCTCAATGCCATCAACGGTTTCGCGGAGCTGATCGCCGAGGGCGGTCTTTCGCAGGAGGAGTGCGCCGAGTTCGCACAGATTATCCGCGACAATACCCGGTTGTTCACGTCGCTGATCAACGATATGCTCGAAGTGGCGCAGTTGGATAATACGATTGCGGAACTGCCTAAAACGCCGATGGATATCTGCCGGATCATACGTACCGAAACGGAACTCCTGCCGCCGAAAGAGGGCGTGGAGTACCGGATGAATTTCGAGGTTCCCGAAGTGATCGTGCCGCTGCACCGCGGCTATATGACGGAACTGATCCGTGAACTGCTGAAGAATGCCGTCAAATTCACCGAACGCGGAACGATCACGATCGATTGCGGGAAGCCCGAAAACGGGGAACTGACCTTCTCGGTGTCCGATACCGGCTGCGGTGTCGGCGCGGAGTGGGCCGACCGTATTTTCGAACGGTTTTACAAAAAAGATCCCTTCGGGCAGGGACTCGGACTTGGATTGAGCCTATGCCGGCTGGTCGTCGAGAAACTGGGCGGTACGATCCGCTTGGATGCGGCCTATACGCAGGGCGCGCGGTTCGTCGTTACGCTCAAGGTATAGTTCGGCCGCCGCGGATATGAAAACCGCCCCTTTCGACAGGAAAGGGACGGTTCTTTTGTTTATCGGCATGATCTGTTTCGGCCTTACAAATGGATCGCGGCGCCCAGAGCCGCTTCGGCCGCTTCCATGACGCCCTCGTTCATCGTCGGGTGGGCATGGATGGTGCGGGCTATCTGGTGGCCCGTTGCGCCCAGCATGCGGGCCAGCGTCGGTTCGGCGATCATCTCCGTTACGTTCATGCCGACCATGTGGGCGCCCAGCAGCGTATCGTCCTCGCCGAAGAGGAGTTTCACGAAGCCGTCGCGGTCGCCTGCGGCCGTGGCTTTGCCCGATGCCGTGAAGGGGAAGCGCCCCGCCTTGTAGGCGATGCCCCGCTCCTGCGCCTGCTGTTCGGTCATGCCGACCGACGCCACTTCGGGCGAGGTGAAGATGCAGGACGGAATGGTCGAATAGTCCACCGGAGCCGGATTCAGGCCGCAGATGGCTTCCACGCAGCAGATTCCCTCCGCCGAGGCTACGTGCGCCAGCGCGGGGCCGCCCACGATGTCGCCGATGGCGTAAACGCCCGGAACGTTGGTGCGGTAGAACTGGTCTACGACTACTTTGTCCCGCTCGACGGCGACGCCCAGCTCTTCGAGACCGATATTTTCGATATTGGATTTGATGCCCACGGCCGAAAGCACGATGTCGGCCGTCAGGATTTCCGCGCCTTTTTTGCCCTCTGTTTCCACTTCGCAACGGCCTTCGGCATTGACCCGGACCGATTTTACGGTCGTCGACGTTAGTACCGAGGCGCGCAGTTTGCGGAATGCGCGCTCCATGGTCTTCGATACCTCCTCGTCCTCCAGCGGCATCATGCGGGGCATGTACTCCACGACGGTGACTTTGACCCCCAGCGCTGCATAGAACCAGGCGAACTCGCTGCCGATGGCGCCCGAACCCACAACGATCATCGTTTCGGGCAGTTTCGTGAGCGTCAGGGCCTGGCGCGACGAGATGACGCGCTCGCCGTCGATGGGCATGAACGCCATTTCGCGCGGACGCGCCCCCGTGGCCAGAACGATGTGGTCGGCTTCGTATTCCGTGCCGTCCACGTCGAGCTTTCCGGGGGCCGTGAGCCGTCCGAATCCCGGTATGAGGTCGATGTTGTTTTTGCCCAGCAGAAAGGCCACGCCTTTGCTCATGGTCTCCGCCACGCCGCGCGAGCGTGCCACGATCTTCTCCAGGTCGGGCTTTACTTCGCCCGTGAGGTCGAGTCCGTAATGTGCTGCCGATTTGCAGTAGGTGTAAACCTGCGCGCTTTTGAGCAGCGCCTTGGTCGGGATGCAGCCCCAGTTGAGGCACACGCCTCCGGCTTCGGCCCGCTCCACGAGCGCCGCTTTGAGGCCCAGCTGCGAAGCGCGTATAGCGGCGACGTAACCGCCCGGTCCGCTCCCGATTACAATAAGATCGTATTTCATGGAAGTCTGTGAGGTTTTATTAAATGATATATTAATACTCGTTTCATGGAAATCCGTGCGGTATTAAACGGTACACGGGTACCCTCCCCCGCTATGGCATTGTTTCCTTCTCCTGTATTTTTTATAGGGTTGCGGGTCCCGGCATTAACAGTCGTACACATATTCCGAACGGCCTACGCATTTTACGATTTGGGATTCGCCGGCTTTCGACGACAGGAATAAGACTACACTTTTGGATTCGTATTCGTCCGAAACATCGAAGACGAAGTCCGGCTTTGCGTCGGCATCTAAATCTCCGATCCAGAGAATAAACGCTTTAGTGTCCCAGAAGCCCGGCATGGCGATCAATAATTGCTCGTTTCCCGATCCTGCTTCAGACAGATAGAGCTTGTAGTTTTTCACCTGATCCCACGAACTGTTATCACCCTCTGGTTTGTCGCCCACAATGGTTCCGCTTGCACGCAGCCGATATTTCCTGCTGTGAAATTCAAATTCCATTTGCTCGCCTGCCGGGACGCTGTCTTGTTCTAGTTTCATAGTTTCCACACCACTTTCCGCAGGCTTTATCCCCTTTATGAGCAGCAAACTGTTTCTGGCGGAACCGACATACGCGACCGAATCCTCGATGCAATAGTCGTACTCATTCCCGATCTCTAAATCCGCTTTCTTCAGGTCGAAATTACCTGTGCCGTCCTCATAAAAGTCATACCAGCATTCCGAATACATATGATCGAAGTCCGAAACCAGGGAACCCCTGTATCCCGCCGGTAGCAAAATGTCGATTTCCGTCTCTTCATCGACGGGCAGCCGGGTGGTGTCCTGTTCGAATACAGGAACTGCATGCAGTGAATCCGGCGCAGGATTGTCGCATGCGGTTATCCGGTCGGCGCTCCCTGCGGGCCTGTTCGTGCCGGAATATAAAAATACGGCGATGAAAACCGTTGTTATTAAAAACAGAGCGATGAAAATTGCTGTAGTCCTGTTCTTTTTCATTCTCTGCCGTTTAGTCCATGACTTTCAGTATTTTTCCGTTGTCGGCTGCTACGGCGCGTTTCCATTTCTCGTTGTAACCCGGGAACTGGATCTTGTCGGGAATGTTCCTGCCGTTGCCGTTGTCCACGAAGTGCGCCGGTCCGCCGTCGCCGTCGAGGAAGGTCAGCACGTCGGCTTTCTCGCTCTTGACGTTTCCGTCCATGTATTTTACCAGCAGGTATTTGTCCAGCTTAGACCAACGGTCGAACAACTGCTGCGCCCTCGCTGTGCTGAACGCCGTGAGGAACTTGCCGCGCGCTTTGGGCGAGAGCGACAGCGCTTCGGCGTCCACTTCGCGTACGGCGTCCAGCATGCCGTTCTCCCACTTGTCCACGACTTTGCGGATGTCGGCCGAAATCATGTCGTAACGCATGTAGGCGAAGTTGGTGACCCGGTTGAAGAGCCAGAACGCCGCCGTGGGCGAATATTCGAGCATCGAGCCGTTCTGCTCGCTCAGGCATGCGGGAACCTCCTGCGCCGAGCAGTAGATCGGCGTCAGGCACGAAGTCGCCGCGTCGTCCACGCCGAACCAGAGGATGCCCATGTCGGCGGGATTCCACGGCCGGGCCTGCGCCACGAACCAGAATCCGGTCTGCTGCGTAGCCGTCGCGCGTTCGTTCACATAGCTCACGCCGTCCACCTCGAACTCCATCGGACGCCAGCGGTAGGGGCATGCGCTGCCGCCCGCGCCGATGTCGGTGGTCATGTCCATCGGGGTTCCCTCGTAATGGTCGCGCATGCAGTCGAAGACCGTTTTGGGCGACACTTTTTCGCGGGGCATGACCCACAGGGGCATGCGGTTCGCGGCGTTGTGGCCCATTGCATAATCCGCGTATCGGTCCATATCGTCGGCCACCGTGCGGAAGAAGGCCCACACGCGGGCTTCGCAGGCGCGCAAGGCGCCGAAGTCGAGCGGCGCATATGCGTCGCAGAAGCTGAAATCCGCGTCGGAACCGTCGTAATACCCCATTTCGCGGGCGAACGAAACGACGTCGGGCGCGTAAAGGCAGTTTTCGGGATCGTTCTTCGGGAAGGTCGTGATGCGCGCCTGGTTGGCATGCGCCGAAACATATCCGTCGGGAATGCGGCGTGCGACCCATACGATGCCTTTGTTGGCGTTGCCGCCCTTGCCGTCGGCCTTGTAACCCTTGCCGATCAGCTCCATGATCCACGCTTCGTCGGGATCGACGATCGAGAACGATTCGCCGCTCGACGCATAGCCGTACGTGTTGGCCAGTTCGGCGATCGTGGCGATGGCTTCGCGGGCCGTCTTCGCACGCTGGAGCGTGATGTAGATCAGCGATCCGTAGTCGATCAGTCCGGTCGAGTCGGCCAGTTCCGAACGGCCGCCGTATGTCGTTTCACCGATGATCAGCGAATGTTCGTTCATGTTGCCGACCGTCGAGTAGGTCTCGCGCAGCTGGGGAATATCCGTCAGGTAGCGGCCTGTGTCCCACTCGTAAACGGGCATCATGGTTCCGGCCTTGTAGTTTCCGCCGGGAGTGTGGTACAGCGCGCCGTACAGCGCGTGCGAGTCTGCGGCATAGGAGACCATGGCGGAACCGTCGGTCGAGGCTCCTTTGGTTACGATGAAATTGGTGCAGGCCGCTGCCGCGCCGTAAGCGAACACGGCGACCGCCGCAAGGCAATACTGGAGTTTTTTCATAGATTTCTCGGGTTTTGATTCCAAATGTACGAAACAAATCCTAAACGGCAAAACGCCGCGCAGGTAAAAAGGCCGATTTTATTTGGATATAAGGGCTTTAAGTGTTATCTTTACGTCGAATGCAAACCGGTCGTATTCCGGCCCCTCCCCGATGCCGGAGGATGATAACAGACTGACGACGATGAAGAAATACCTGCTTTTGCTGCTGCTCGGAACTTTCCTCTGCGCATGCAGTTCGGACGAAGGCGAAGGAATACCTTTCGTAACCGACGTGGTGATGCCCTCCGAGGCGCGGACGTTCGCTCCCGGCGACGAAGTGACCGTTTCGGCCAAAGGGTTCGAAGCCGACGACGACATCATGCTGCGCATCGCGTGGCCCCTGACCAACGCGGCGATCAGCGAAGGTTACGCCGACGGCGTCTGGGGCGTGGTAACGTCCCGCACCGAGTCGAGCATCACATTCCTCGCTCCCGGCGGCTATCCTGCGGGGACGGCCGAGGTGAAGCTTTTCCGCCGCGGCAAAGCCATGCCGCTCGGCAACATCTCCGTTTCCGACGGCACGCCGCCTGCGTCGTATACGCTCTACGGGGTTTGCAATGATGACACGGGAGAGGTAGTAATCAGCGAATTCGCTATGCGGACGGGTGAAATCGTCCGCTCCAGGCAGTTTCCCGGCAGCGACTTCATCCATCCGGTGAACCGTCCCGGCTCGAACTGCATCTTCGGACTCTCGCTCGACGGCGGAAAACGGTCGGCCGCTTTTTACGACCTGACGATGCGCTATTTCAGGAATTCCGGCAGCGACCGTGTCGTGACGACCGGCGTACTGCCCAATTCGGAAGCCGCCTACCTCCTGTGCGAAGACAACCGCTGTACTATTCTGGGCATGACCGAGACCCGCACCAGCGTCGTCGTGCCGCCTTCGTGGCAGATGCCGGAGGGTGTCAGCTCCGGAATGCTGACCGGATATCCTTTCGTGATGAACAGCGACGGCTACGTGATGCTCTCCGTGAACAACGCCGAAGGATGCTATACGCCAATGGCGTTCAGTATGCGTTCGGCAGGCGCCGAAGCGAAACTGGGAGACCCGGTTTATGCCGACGGGATGATTCCCTTCTGGATCGTGGAGTCCGCGTCGGATGCCGCCGGAGCGAAATACTCCGTCTCCTGCGGCTATGCCGTGGTGAAAGACGGTGCGACGGAATTCCGGCTGTACGATCCCGCGGCGATGACCTTCGGAGAGGCGCTGGCGACCGTGCCGGCCGCCGTACGGTCGGTGACGGCCGTGACTTTCCCGGACAGCGATATTCAGGAGCGCATCTATATGCTCTGCGATTCCGACGACGGCGGAAGCCGGATACAGGTATACGACCGGACGGCAAAGTCGCTCGACACCTTTTCCGGGACCGTTTACTGTACGGAAATCGTGCTGGTGCGCTGATCCTGCGGCTAAAATAACGGCATACAGGCCCGGAATTTTTCCGGGCTTGTTTCGTCTTGTACGAATTTTGCGTATTTTTACGCATCAAAATCAAGGTTAGTATGTCTATAGCATATCAATTATCGTTCGTGCGCAGCACGCTGCCCGAAGACGTTGCGTTGGTCGCGGTATCGAAGACCCACCCCGCGGAGGCGATACGTGAAGCTTATGATGCGGGACACCGTATCTTCGGCGAGAGCCGTCCGCAGGAGCTGCGCGAAAAATACGAAGCGCTGCCCCGGGATATCGAGTGGCATATGATCGGCCACCTGCAGACCAACAAGATCAAATATATCGCGCCGTTCGTCTCGCTGATCCATTCGGTGGACAGCGCGCGTCTGGCCGAAGCCATCCAGCGCGAAGCCGCCAAATGCGGCCGCACGATCGAGATTCTGCTGGAGATACATGTCGCCGACGAAGAGACCAAGTCGGGCTGGGAGATCGGGGAACTTATGCAGTATGTCCGCACGGCGCCTTTTGCGCAGATGCCCGATATCTGCGTCCGCGGCGTGATGGGCATTGCGACCAATACCGACGACGGGGAGGTTATCCGCCGCGATTTCACGGAGCTGAAACGTTGTTTCGACCTGTTGCAGCCTTATTTCGGGGCGCGGTTCAACGTGCTGTCGATGGGCATGTCGCACGACTATCCCGTCGCCGTCGAATGCGGGTCGAATATGGTGCGCGTCGGGTCGCTGATTTTCGGGGAGAGGGACTATACGAAGTAAGCGGAGAAACCGTCCGTTCCGGCCGCGGTAAATCCCCGGAGGAACGCAGGAGCGGGATTATAAACGGCGGACAGCCGGAATGAAGCCTAAATTTAAAAATTGAATCGTATTATGAAGGTAGGATTTATCGGATTCGGAAATATGGCGCAGGCTCTTGCCGAGGGGCTTGCCGCGACGGGGGCGTTGAAGCCCTGCGAGATCGGCGCCTGCGCCCGCGACCGGGCCAAACTGCTGCGCAATACGGAGCCTAAGGGTTTTCTTGCTTTCGACGAGGCCGCCGGAGTCGCAGAGTTTGCCGACTTGGTGATCGTGGCTGTGAAACCCTATCAGGTCGAAGCGGTTTTGTCGCCCGTGAAGGAGCTGCTGGCCGGAAAAATCGTCGTTTCGGTGGCTGCCGGAATGACGTTTGAGAAATACGAAACCATACTGGCGCCCGGAACGCATCATCTCAGCACGGTTCCCAATACGCCGGTCGCCGTCGGCGAAGGGATCGTTGTCTGCGAACGCCGCCACTCGCTCTCCGATGTCGAGTGGAAAGAGACGGAACAACTGTTTTCGCACGTCGGGCTGGTGATGCAGGTCGATACTCCCCTGCTGGGACTTGCCGGAACGATCTGCGGCTGCGGTCCCGCATTCGTGGCGATGTTCATCGAAGCGCTCGCCGACGCCGCCGTCAAACACGGCATCGCACGCGCCGACGCCTACCGCATGGTCAGCCAGATGGTCGTCGGCACGGGTAAACTGCAGCTGGCGACGGGAGAGCATCCCGGCGCGATGAAAGATGCGGTTTGTTCGCCCGGCGGCACGACGATCGTCGGCGTCGCCGAACTCGAACGCAAAGGCTTTCGCGGCGCTGTTATCGACGCGGTAGATGCGATTCAGGATAAAAAGTAATCGGATTTCATATAAAGAAAGCCCGGACCGGACGTCCGGGCTTTTTTGTCTGTCATGTCAGTGTGCAGGATCGCCGCGGAGGGCGTGTCGTGCGCGTTCGACCGAACTTGGAGCCGACGCTTGTCTTGTGACTGTGACGGCTGTATGTCCGGATCGGATGCCGTTACTTTGCGGTATGCGGGTTTCCGACCGAGTCGCGGATGATTGCGTCGGGCGGCAGTTGGAGCTGTGTCCGGCAGCGCACTTCCTCCCGGATACTCTCCAGCAGCAGTTTGACGGCTGTTTTTCCGATCTCTTCGATGGGCTGGCTGATGCGTGTTATTGGCGGCACGAGAAAATCCAGATAGGGATTGTCGTCGAACGATACGACGGAAA
>CAKVKI010000104.1 GCA_934754975.1 uncultured Alistipes sp.
TCGTCGTCGGCCCCGAGCTGAAGATGCACGAGATGGGTATTCCGAAGGACATGGCGGCCGAGCTTTACAAGCCGTTCGTGATCCGCAAGCTCATCGAGCGCGGCATCGTGAAGACGGTGAAATCCGCAAAGAAGATCATCGACCGGAAAGACCCCGTAATCTGGGGTATTCTGGAGAATGTCATAAAGGGACACCCTGTGCTGATGAACCGCGCCCCGACCCTGCACCGTCTGGGTATTCAGGCGTTCCAGCCCAAGTTGATCGAGGGTAAGGCAATGCAGCTCCACCCGCTGGCATGTACGGCGTTCAACGCCGACTTCGACGGCGACCAGATGGCCGTACACCTGCCGCTGGGCAATGCCGCCATTCTGGAGGCCCAGCTGCTGATGCTCGGTTCGCACAACGTCCTTAACCCGGCCAACGGCGCGCCTATCACCGTGCCGTCGCAGGACATGGTACTCGGCCTGTACTACATCACCAAACCCCGCAAGGGCGTGAAGGGCGAAGGCCGCGTATTCTACGGTCCCGAGGAGGCGATTATCGCCTACAACGAACATCAGGCCGACCTGCACGCCATCGTGAAGTGTCTGGTGGACGATATCGACGAGAACGGCAACCCGGTTCGCGAGGTGAAGGAGACGACCATCGGCCGCATCCTCTTCAACCAGGTGGTGCCCAAGGAGGTCGGTTATATCAATGAAATTCTTACGAAACGTTCGCTGCGCGATATTATCGCCGTGGTGATGAAGAAGGCCGGCGCCGACAAGGTGGCCGCTTTCCTCGACGATATCAAGCACATGGGTTACCAGATGGCCTTCCGCGGCGGTCTGTCGTTCAACCTGGATGCCGTAATCATCCCCGACGAGAAGGAAAAACTCGTACAGGAGGGTTACGAGCGTTCGGACTCCATCATGGAGGACTATAACATGGGTCTGATTACCAACAACGAGCGTTATAACCAGATCATCGACGTCTGGACAAACATCAATACCAAACTCACGAAGGTCGTGATCGACACGCTGATTAAGGACGACGACGGTTTCAACCCGGTATATATGATGCTCGATTCCGGCGCCCGTGGTTCGAAGGAGCAGATCCGTCAGCTGAGCGGTATGCGCGGTCTTATGGCCAAGCCGCAGAAGTCGGGCGTCGAGGGCGGCCAGCAGGTCATCGAAAACCCGATCCTCTCGAACTTCAAGGAGGGACTTTCGGTGCTTGAGTACTTCATTTCGACGCACGGTGCCCGTAAGGGTCTTGCCGATACCGCGCTTAAGACTGCCGACGCAGGTTATCTGACCCGTCGTCTGGTGGACGTTGCGCAGGACGTGATTATCAACGAAGAGGACTGCGGTACGCTCCGCGGCCTGACGGCTACGGCCATCAAGCGCAACGACGACGTGGTGCAGACCCTCTACGACCGTATTCTCGGCCGTACGGCCCTGAACGACGTGATCCATCCCCTCACGGGCGAAGTGATCTGCAAGGCCGGCGAGGAGATTACCGAATCGATCGCCGAGGCGATCGAGAAGTCGCCGCTGGAGTCGGTCGAGATCCGCTCGGTGCTGACCTGCGAGGCGCGCCGCGGCGTATGCGGCAAGTGTTACGGCCGCAACCTGGCCACTGCCCGCATGGTGCAGAAGGGCGAGGTCGTCGGCGTTATTGCCGCCCAGTCGATCGGTGAGCCGGGTACGCAGCTTACGCTCCGTACGTTCCACGTCGGCGGTGTGGCCGGCGGCACGGCGGTCGAGACCAATGTCGTTTCGAAATACGAAGGCCGTCTGGAAATCGACGAGCTGCGCACCGTCAAGGGCAAGAACGCCATGGGCGAAGCGATCGACATCGTCATCTCGCGTCAGTCTGAGTTCCGCATCGTCGATCCCAAGACCGAAATCGTTCTTTATACGCACAACCTGCCTTACGGCGCGACGCTCTTCATGACGGACGGCGCCGAAGTCAAGAAAGGCGATATGATCTGCGAGTGGGACCCCTACAATGCCGTTATTATTTCGGAATACGAGGGCCGCGCCGTTTACGAAAACATCATCGAGGGCGTTACCTACCGCGATGAGCGCGACGAGCAGACCGGACTTTCGGAGAAGGTGGTTACCGAGTCGAAGGACAAGACCAAGAACCCCGTTATCAAGATCGTCAATAAGGAAGGCGAAGAGGTCAAGCAGTACAACCTGCCCGTTTCGGCCCACGTCGTGGTGAAGGACAACGCCAAGATCAAGGCCGGCGATATCCTGATTAAGATTCCGCGTGCCGTCGGCAAGTCGGGCGGCGACATCACCGGCGGTCTGCCGCGTGTTACCGAGCTGTTCGAAGCCCGCAATCCGTCGAACCCCGCCATTGTTTCGGAAATCGACGGCGAAGTATCGTTCGGCAAGATCAAGCGCGGTAACCGTGAGATCATCATCACTTCGAAACAAGGTGATGTGAAACGTTACCTCGTGCCCCTGTCGCGCCAGATTATCGTGCAGGAGAACGACTATGTGAAGGCCGGAAGTCCGCTGTCGGACGGCGCCATCACTCCGAGCGACATCCTCAATATCCTCGGCCCGACGAAGGTGCAGGAGTACATCGTCAACGAGGTGCAGGAGGTATACCGTATGCAGGGTGTGAAGATCAACGACAAACACTTCGAGGTTATCGTCCGCCAGATGATGAACAAGGTGCGGATCGAGGATCCGGGAGATACCCGCTTCTTCGAGGACCAGACCATCGACAAGTGGGAGTTTATGGACGTGAACGACGAACTTTACGACAAGGTGGTCGTTACCGACGCCGGCGATTCGACGTCGCTGCAGCCCGGACAGATCGTTTCGCTGCGTAAGCTCCGTGACGAAAATTCGAGTCTCAAGCGCCGCGACATGAAGCCCGTGCAGGTGCGTGACATCGTTCCAGCAACCTCGACGCAGGTGCTGCAGGGTATTACCCGCGCCGCACTGCAGACTTCGAGCTTTATCTCGGCGGCATCGTTCCAGGAGACCACCAAGGTCCTGAACGAAGCTGCGATCCAGGCGAAAGTCGATCCGCTGGAGAACCTCAAGGAGAACGTTATCTGCGGTCACCTGATCCCCGGCGGTACGGGTCTCCGCGATTACGAAAACCTCGTAGTCGGTTCGAAAACCGAGCTGGAATCGCTTCAGCAGGCGCAGTAAATCCGAAGTTACACATACGATCCGAAAGAGGCCGTTCCCAAGGAACGGCCTCTTTTTTTATCCTGTCCGGATTTTTTTACTATTTTTGCGCGTCACTATCTCTATATAATTATGCAGAAATCGAATTGGTTCGTAGTACCGGCGGCGTTGCTGTCCGTGTTTTTCTTATTGCCCGGATGCGGCGGCCGTCCCAGACCGGGTGCTGCGGCGCAGGCAGAGGTGACCGCAGACGGAGCTTCTGCGGATAGCTGCGAAAATCCTGTGCGCTGCAACGAGTCATGCCTGGCGATGTTCGAACTTACGGGACCGGTGGAAACCTGCCGGGTGGAGAACTGGCAGACCGGAACTGCCGAAGGGGAATACGAGGAGGCCGACATGATGTGGAGCCGGAATTATGGATTCAACCGCAGGGGGTATCTGCTGTTCGACGGATGCAGCGAATACACCTATCAGGCGGATACGGTGTTTCTTTATGGAGAGGATGCGCAGGCCGGGATGTCGGCATCGCTGGCCTATGATGCCGCAGGGCGTATCGTTGCGCAGAAACTCGAATACGAAGGAGATGCGGTGGGTGACGGTGAGCAGTCGACCGAATTTTCATACGATGGCGCCGGACGACTGACCCGGACCGATGCGGTTCTATGGGAAACCGAAGTGGAGACTGTCTATACCTACGATGCCGAGGGACGGCTCGTGACACGTCGGGAGACAGCCCATGGTTGCGACGGAGATACGGAGCGGGTCTATAACTATGAATATGTGAAGTTTGACGATCGCGGTAATTGGACCGAGCGCAGGGCGACTGTGCAAAAGACCGCCGTGCAGCCGATCGAGGGGCACGAACACGAACAGTCGGAAGTCGTTCGCTATCCGGATGCTTATCAGTTCGAGTTACGGGAGATAACCTATTACGAATAGCGAAAAATCCCGGATTACAAAAAAGCCGTAGGTTCCTGCCGAAGGGAAGCCTATCCGGATTATTTCTTGCTGTTATAACGCTTGGCCAGTCCTCCTGTCGATGTTTCGCGGTAGAGGCTCGGCAGGTTGTGGCCGGTTTCGTTCATCACCTCCACGACTTTGTCGAAGCTTACCATATGCGAACCGTCGGAGAGCGTGGCGTAGGCATTGGCGTCGAAGGCCCGGGCCGCGGCGATCGCGTTGCGTTCGATGCAGGGGACCTGCACCAGTCCGCAGACGGGGTCGCAGGTCAGTCCCAGATGATGTTCGAGTCCCATTTCTGCGGCGTATTCGATTTGCGCAGGCGTGCCGCCGAATAATTGGCAGGCCGCGGCGGCAGCCATGGCGCAGGCCACGCCGACTTCGCCCTGGCAGCCGACTTCGGCGCCCGAAATCGAAGCGTTGGTCTTGGCGACGTTGCCGAAGAGTCCCGCTGTGGCCAGCGCCCGCAGGATCCGGACGCGCAGGAAGTTGCGCGAAGTTGCCAGATGATAGAGTACCGCCGGGACGACCCCGCACGAGCCGCATGTCGGGGCGGTTACGACGGTGCCGCCGGAAGCGTTCTCCTCCGAAGTAGCCAGCGCATAGGCGTAAATCTGAGCGCGGGATTTCAGCGAATCGGTGTAACTCTTCGATTTGACCCAGTAGGTGCTGGCTTTGCGGGCGACTTTAAGCCCTCCCGGCAGTACGCCGTCGTTGTTCAGGCCGCGCTGAATCGTGTCGCACATGACGGTCCATATTTCGTCGAGGTAATCCCAGATTTCGGGACCTTCGCAGTCGGTTACGTATTCCCAGTAGGTCTTGCCTTCGTGGCAGCACCATGCTTTGATCTCGCTGACGGTGGTCAGCGGGTAGATGCTGTGCGGCGTTTCGAGACGCGACGTCTCGTTTGCCAATGCACCTCCGCCGATGCTGTAGATGGTCCAGCTGTCCGTGACTTTTCCCGCTTTCAGCCCCTCGAACAGCATGCCGTTGGGGTGGAAGGCCGGTACGGTCTCAGGTTTCCAGACGATTTCGGTCGGGGCGATCGGTTCCAGCACCGAGAGGATCGCGGTGTCGGTAAGGTGTCCCCTGCCTGTGGCGGCCAGTGAACCGTAGAGCGTCACGCGGTAGGCTTCTGCGTCGCGGCAGCGCTCCGCAAAACGTTCGGCGGCTTTCTTGGGGCCCATCGTGTGGCTGCTCGACGGGCCGTTGCCTATTTTGTATAACTCTTTGAGTGATTCCATCGTATCGTTGTTTTCGGGGCAAAGACAGTGCAGGGCGGGTGCAGAGACGAATTTATTTGAACCGTGCCGGGACGCCGCCTGTCTAAGCGGAGGTTTATCCGCCGCAAAGATAATGTAAATGTTGGAATTTTCTCTTCCCGAAAGTGATTTGAAGAGATCGGAGGGCTGCCCGGCGGTTTATAAAACAGGAGAGAAACCGAGGTTTCTCTCCTTGTAGTCTCACCGCGACTCGAACGCGAATTTAGGGTTTAGGAAACCCTCGTTCTATCCCTTGAACTATGAGACCCTGAAAAATACGGTGCGCCTCCGACGAAGCGCACCGCAAAGATAATAATTTTTCCTGTTTTTAGAAACTGAAACCTACGCCGATCGAGAACGTATGGGCGCGGGTCGTGTAATTGCCCGAAAAATCGGCTACGGGATTGGTGAGCTGGCTTTCGGGAATGCCTGCCGCTTCCAGTTTCTGGTTCACGATGGCCAGCACCGAATTGGTGTAGGGATAAGAGCCCGTACGCTCGGGATCGGCCGAATTGACGTAACCGTAAGCGATGTCGATATTCATCCATTTGATCGGCCGGAAGGTGACGCCGGCCGTATAGGCGAGTTTGGTCATCGACGGGGTCTCGGGATTGAGGTAGTCGCTGCTCACGGGGCTTTCGTCAACGTACATCCCCATGCGGGCGGTCAGCCAGTCGAGTGCGTGATATTGGCCGCCGAAACGGAATGCCAGTGTATTGGAATAGTTTTTATCGCTGACGGGAATCGCCAGTACGGGGGTGTTCGACGACGGATCGAGGATCTTCACATCGAGTTTGTCGTATGCGCTCCAAAGCACGTATTGAAGGTCTACGGCGAACTCCCATTTCGGCACCGGACGGAAGCTCACGCCCCAGGTCAGCGATGCGGGCAGGGGCAGTTCGGTTTTCACGACGGCCGATGTGAGTTTTGTCGGATCAAGCCCCAGCGTGGGAAGAAGCTGGCCGATGACCTGGGCGATCTGCGCATTGTCGATCATACGCAGGTCGATCGAACCCGAATTGACCTTCATTTTGAGTTTCGAGCGGTAGGTGAAACCCAGCGACCACTGCTCGTTGATGTCCCACATCAGGCCGAGGTTTACGCCGAAGGCCATTTTGGCTTTGCCTTCGAGACCCAGCGACATCAGGTTCTTATCGCCGGCCATTTCGAAGAGATTGGGCATTTGGGGATTGAGCATCTGTAAAGCTCCCATGAGGGCCTGATTCTGCGCATTGTCGGCGCCGATAGGCAGCAGCGAACGCGAAAGGTCGAATTTGCCCCACGTCATCATCAGACCTGCGCCGGCGGAGAGGTGTTCGCAGATTTTGAACGATACCGTAGGCTGAACGTTGTAGGCCTTGAGGTTGATCGACTGTATGAGTTGTGCGCCCGCCCAGTTGTCGCCCCAGTTCATCGAAGAACCGAACGGCGTGTTGAACGCCAGGCCGACCGACATCCAGTCGAGGGGTTTATAGTTGAAATAGGCGTAAAGCGGAGTGGCTATGCTGTTGTCCGAGGTGTAATGCTTCGGCTTGGTTTTGCCCGTATAGTCGGGGAGCGATGTATAGGTGGCCTTCGAAGCGATGCCCGTTATGCCGACCGAAATGTCGAATTTGGAGTCCTGGAACGATGCGGCGGCGGGGTTGAACCATATCGATTCGGAGTTGAGCTTCATGGCTGTACCCACATGTCCCATACCGTTCTGCTTCGAAGAGAGGTTGTTCACCTGGTATCCTTCGGCGTATGCTCCCGAGGCGACGGTAGCGGCGGCCAGAAACAGGAAAATTTTTTTCATAACATATTGGTTTGGTTTATACTGTCCGCACTGCGGAGTGCGAAAAATCGAGGGCAAAAGTATAAAAACTATCCCCGATGCCCAAACTTTTTGGCCTAAAATTCCCGAAAATTGACCTAAATGGTATAGGATTGGCCTCTTTGTCGTTTCGGTAATTCTGCAAGTTTCAGGCCTTATTATCTTGTGCGGATTAAATATTTTTTATATTTTTATAATTAAAAATTGTATGTATGGCTGAATACAAACTGATTTCCGTCAGCAATCCTTCTTATACGAAAGAGGGGGCCCTGAAATATGCCAATAAATTGTCGGGAAATACGTATTACCTCTCGGAACGGGGATGTATCGGAGATTATGAAGACCTTGTGCTGCTTCCGAATAAGGCCTATTCTGAACTGTTTTCCGTGAAGCGGGGCGAGGATACGCTGCGCCGAAAGCGGCTTGCGATCGTCCGCATCTGTTATAACGGGATTTCTATTTACCGGGCGTATCGCGGAATGAATGTGGGTTGGGGAAATGTCGGGCTGACGCCGAGTGCAATCCGCTATTTCGGAACGGATAATGACGAGATCGTCGGAAAAAAGGTACGGGTTTCCCGGGGCTGGTGGTTCCCGTACTATTGGGACCATCCTTTCCATGCGACACGCATTTCGTGCAGGCTCGGAGTCGTCAGTGTCGGGCTGGGGCTAATTTCGTTGGCATTAGGCGTATTATGCCTGTTTTTATAGCCGGATCAGGGCTGTATTAAAATACAAAAACCGGCCTTAAGGCCGGTTTTTGCTGTTCGGATCCAGATAATTATTGTTTGCGGCTGTTATACGCTTCGAGCGCCTTGCCCAGGATGAGCAGCGACCGTTCGAGGTCTTCTTTTTTGAGGACGTAGGCGATGCGGACCTCGTTGCGGCCGCGGGTCGGATCGGAGTAGAATCCCGAAGCCGGGGCGAGCATGACCGTCTCCCCTTCGTACTCGAAATCCGAAAGGCACCATGCGCAGAAGTCGTCGCTGTCTTCGACCGGGAGCCGCGCTACGGTGTAGAAGGCGCCCATCGGAATCGGCGAGTAAACGCCCGGAATACGGTTGAGCCCGTCGATCAGGCATTTGCGGCGTTCGATATACTCTTCGTAGACTTCGGTGCTGTAGGAGCGCGGAGCGTCGATCGAAGCCTCGGCGACGATTTGGCCGATCAGCGGCGGCGAGAGCCGCGCCTGGCAGAATTTCATCACCGCATCGCGCAGTTTTTTATTCTTGGTGATAAGTGCGCCGATGCGGATGCCGCACTCGGAGTAACGTTTCGACACCGAGTCGATCAGCACGACGTTCTGTTCGACCCCTTCGAGGTGGCAGGCCGAAATGTAGGGGGAACCGGTGTAGATGAATTCGCGGTAAACTTCGTCGGAGAAGAGAAACAGGTCGTATTTTTTCACCAGGTCGCGGATGCGCTCCATCTCCTTGCGGGTGTAGAGGTAGCCCGTAGGGTTGTTGGGGTTGCAGATCAGTATGCCGCGCGTCCGCTCGTTGATGAGTTCTTCGAACCGTGCCACGTCGGGCAGGGCAAAGCCCTGCTCGATCGAAGAGACGACCGGACGGATCACGGCGCCCGCCGAGATGGCGAAAGCCATGTAGTTGGCGTAGGCCGGTTCGGGAACGATGATCTCGTCGCC
>CAKVKI010000105.1 GCA_934754975.1 uncultured Alistipes sp.
GAATACGGATGCCCGCGCGGCCCAGCGCCGTTTTGATGACTTCGAGCGTTCCCGAACCGCCCTCGCGCAGTACGAGCGGAATTTCGCGCAGGCGGTCGGTCGTAATCGAATCGGTCCGCGCATAAGGACCGCCCGTGCGGGCCACCAGCACCAGTTCGTCGGGAGCGAAGAGCGTATAGTGCAGCCCCTGACGGCGGCTCAGGCTCTCGACCATCCCCAGGTCGATGCCGTGTCCGCCGAGCGCCTGCTCGACCTGGTCGCTGTTGCCCGACATCATCGCGACCCGAACGCCCGGGAAGCGCGTCGTGAATTTGGCCAGAATCGGCGGCAGCAGGTATTGGGCGATGGTCGTGCTGGCCCCGAGCCGCAGTTCGCCCACGGGGGCGTTCGAGCAGAGGCTCATTTCGTACTGCATGCGGCGGTAGTCGTCGGCCAGCCGTTCGGCGCAGCAGAGCAGGGTCTCCCCGGCCCCCGTCAGTTCGAGACGGCTGCCGCGGCGCACGAAAAGCTGCACTTTATAGTGGGATTCCAGCTCGCCGACATGCTTGCTGACGGCGGGCTGCGAGATGAAAAGCTGTTCGGCCGTCCGGGTGAAGCTGAGCGTCCGGGCCGCCGTAATAAAGACTTTGAGTCGGAAATCGTCCATAACGTTCCAAAATTAACAGGGCAGTATCATACGGCAGTCAGCGCAAAACACGAATCCGGAATACCGTACCGGCAGACATCAGCCCGAAAAACCCGGACGAACGCAGTAACCGACGGATATCGCGGTCGCAACCGGACCGCGGCGGCTCCGGCAAGAGTGATGCGGCAGGAGCGATGCGGCCGGCCCGGACACAAAACCTCCGGTAAAACTTTCGGCCGAAAAACCATGTCCAAGCCGTCCTGCGATAAAACCAGTCGTCAAAAACCGTGGCCGAACGTTTTGCGGCCGGGAATCCGGCGGGCGGAAACTGCCGTCGGACGGGCTTCCGACGGATCAGCCGAGATGCCCCTCTTCGGCGAACTCCTTTACCGACTTGATATAGTGCGCGATAGTTTCCTGCATCGAAAGGAATGATTTACCTCCGGCGGCGTTTTTATGGCCGCCGCCGCTGAAGTACTTGCGGGCGAAGAGGTTGACGTCGACATCTCCGCGCGAACGTAAGCTCACGCGGATGAACTTGCGGTGGGCCAGGAACATAGCCGACATTTTCATCTTCTTGACCGTCAGGGCGTAGTTTACGAAACCCTCGCTGTCGCCCTGCTGGAACTGAAAACGGCGCATCTCGTTCTCCTGCAGCGACATGTAGGCTACCGTACCGTCCTGGATAATCTCCATCTTGCGGTCGATGGCGTAGCCGAAGAGCCGGGCGCGGCCTTCGGTATAGGCGTTGTAGACGTTGTTGTGGATATCGGGAATATGGATGCCCGTCCCGACCAGCACGGCCACGGCGCGGAACAACTCGGGCGTAAGGAACGAGTAGGCGAAATTGCCCGTGTCGGTCATGATGCCCACATAGAGCGCTTCGGCCATGCGGCGCGTAATGGCCTGTGCGCCGAACAGCGCCTCGACGATGGAGTAGACCAGAAAACAGGTACTCGACGAATCGGGATGCGAGAACGAGAGGTCGAAACCCTCGTCGGGCGAGAGATGGTGGTCGATCAGCACGCGGCGGGCCGTCGTGTTGGCGTCGATGGTTTCGCTGAGGATTTCGAGCCGCGAAACGGAGTTGAAATCCAGGCAGAAAAGGATGTCCGCTTCGGCGATGGCGCGGGCGGCGCGCCCCTCGGTATCGGTCTTGAAAATCAAAACCTCCTCGATGCCCTGCATCCAGTCGAGAAAATAGGGATATTTGTTCGGAACGATGCACGTCACCGTATGCCCAGCTGCCCGCAGCGCTTCGGCCCATGCCAGCGACGATCCGACGGCGTCGCCGTCGGGATTGGTGTGCGACACGATCACGATCTGCTGATTGGCGGGGCTAAGCAGTTCCCGCAGGCGTTCGAGACGCTCTTTCGATAACTCCATTTCGGCTTGGTTTCGCTAAATGATCTTCGCAAAGATAGCAAAAAAGAAGAAGATATACAACCGCACCGCCCGGGACGTACAGAAATAGCACGTTTCCATACTCCGGAAAACCGGAATATTCGTTAAATTTGTATCCACTGACCAAAACCCGATCCGCATGAAAAGATTTACGCTCCTGCTGCTGGCCGGACTGCTCCTGACCACCGCCGCGACTGCAGCGGCCCCCTACGCCAACAACCGTGCGCCGCTGCGCAAAAAACCCTTTGTCAAACTGCCGCTGGGCGCGATCCGCGCCGAAGGGTGGCTGCGCGACCAGCTGCAGCGCCAGGCCGACGGGCTGACGGGACACCTCGATTCGATCTATCCCCAGGTGATGGGTCCGCGCAACGGCTGGCTGGGCGGCGACGGCGACGTCTGGGAACGCGGTCCCTACTGGATCGACGGACTGCTGCCGCTGGCATACATCCTCGGCGACGAACGGCTGATCGAAAAGACCCGCCCGTGGATCGAACGGGCCATCGCCAGCCGGCAGGCCGACGGCTATTTCGGCCCCTCGGAGGACCGTCCGTTCGAGAGTGCGGCCATCCAGCGCGACAACGCCCGCGACTGGTGGCCCAAAATGGTGATGCTGAAAGTATTGCAGCAATATTACACCGCCACGGGCGACGAGCGGGTCATCGACCTGATGACCGGATACTTCCGTTACCAGCTGCGCGAACTGCCCAAGACCCCGCTGGGGCACTGGACCTTCTGGGGCGAACAGCGCGGCGGCGACAACCTCGGCGTGGTGTACTGGCTTTACAACATCACGGGCGACGAATTCCTGCTGGAGCTGGGCGACCTGATCCACAGGCAGACGCTCGACTGGACCGGTATATTAGCCGGAGGAGAGGTGATTCCGACGCCCTTCTCGCTCCACTGCGTGAACCTCGCGCAGGGCATCAAGGAGCCGGTGGTCTACTACCAGCGCAGCAACGACCCGGCGCATGTCGAAGCCGTGAAGAAAGGGTTTGCGGACATCCGCCGCTATCTGGGCGTGCCGACGGGACTTTACGGCGGCGACGAGGCGCTGCACGGAGCCGCTCCTACGCAGGGTTCGGAGTTCTGCACGGCGGTGGAGATGATGTACTCGCTGGAGGAGATGACCGAGATCACGGGCGACGTGCAGTTCGCCGACCACCTGGAGCGCGTGGCGTTCAACGCCCTGCCCACGCAGGCCACGGACGACTACGACGCCCGCCAGTACTACCAGCAGGTCAATCAGGTGATGATTACCGACCATCGCCGCAATTTCGAGCAGAGCCACGACGGCACCGACATTCTCTACGGACTGCTGACGGGTTACGCCTGCTGCACGTCGAACATGCATCAGGGATGGCCCAAGTTCACGCAGAACCTCTGGTACGCCACCCATGACGGCGGACTGGCGGCGATGGTCTACTCGCCCTGCCGCGTGACGGCCGAGGTGGCCGGCGGCGTGCGCGTGACGATCGCCGAGCGGACGCAGTATCCGTTCGACGAGGAGATCCGCTTCGAAGTGACCATCGACAGCCGCCGGGCGAAGTCGGCGGAGTTTCCGCTCCGGCTGCGGATTCCGGGCTGGTGCGAAGGCGCGACGGTGGCCGTGAACGGCCAGGCCGTCGCTTCGCCGGCCAAGGGATCGGTCGCCGAAGTGCGCCGCACGTGGCGCACGGGCGACGCGGTGACGCTCCGACTGCCGATGCGGGTCGGCGTGAGCCGCTGGTACGAACGTTCGGCTGTGGTGGAGCGCGGACCGCTGGTTTACGCCCTGCGCATCGGCGAGAAGTGGTCGAAGGTCCGCAATCCGGGCAAGCAGATTTACGGCCCGTGGTATTACGAGGTGCGGCCGACGACCCCGTGGAACTACACGCTCTTCGAGGAGGACATCCGCCCCGACCGCACGGACGAAGCGTTCAGGGTCGAGCGGCGCGAGGTCGGCGACGCCTATCCGTGGACGCTGGAAAACGCCCCGATAGAGATCAAGGCCCGCGGCCGCAGGCTCGACGAGTGGGCGCTCTACCAGGAGAGTGCGGGACCGCAGCCCTACAGCACCAACGAGACGGCCAATCCCGCCGAGCAGATCACGCTGATTCCCTACGGCTGCACGACGCTGCGCATCACCGAATTCCCCGTAACGCGCCAGCTGCGCAGGGACTGGTAGCAGGGTCGGGGCCGGCGGCACGGCAAGGCCGGAGCAGGCCGCAGGATATGCCGCGGCGGTCGGGCACGGCAGAGCAGACCGCAGGATTTGCCGCGGCGGTCAGGCATGCCGGAAACGGACGCTATACAGAAACACGGAGAAGCCCGAAACAGTCTCCGAAAAGGACGTTATACAGAAACCAGGGAAGTCCGAAGCAATCCCCGAAAAGGACGCTATACGGAAACACGGAGAAGCCCGAAACAGTCTCCGAAAAGGACGTTATACAGAAACACGGGAAAGCCCGAAGCAGTCTCCGAAAAGGACGCTATACGGAAACACAGGGAAATCCGAAACAGCCCCTAGAACGGGTCTGTCCGGGAAGATGCGGAAAAGCCTGCGGCGTACGCAGGCGGGGAAGCAATTCCGGGAAGGGGTTTCGGCGCATGCTGCGACACACCCTGAGAACGGCGCACGGCGGCATCGGACCGCCGTGCGCCGGTTGCGTTTCAGGAAGGAGACAGCGGCCAGCAGTCCGGAACGGAACCGCGGCCGGCAGTCCGGTTTCGGGGCGACGGTTGGCGGTTCGGTATTTTTGCGTAGCTTTGCATACACAAAACACACATTATGGCTTGTTGTCTTCAGGTGGAAAATCTGACCAAATCGTTCGGCGATCTGGTACTCTTCGAAAATATATCGTTTGCGATCGAGGACGGGCGGCGTGCGGCCCTCGTCGCCAAGAACGGCACGGGAAAAACCACGCTCCTGAACATCATCGCGGGGCGTGAGGACCACGACGGCGGCAGCGTCGTACCCCGCCGCGATCTGAGGATCGCCTACCTCGAACAGAGTCCGGTCTATCCGGCGGAGATGACGGTGCTGGAGGCCTGCTTCCACTCGGAAAATCCGGCGCTGAAGGCCATCGCCGAATACGAACGGGCGATCGAAGAGCCGTCGGGCGAAGGATTGCAGGAGGCCATGGCCCGCATGGACGCGCTCGAAGCGTGGGACTACGAACAGCGGGCCAAGCGGATTCTGTCGCGGCTGAAGATCCGCGACTTCGGACAGCGGGTCGGAACCCTTTCGGGCGGACAGCTCAAGCGCGTGGCGCTGGCCAACGTGCTGATAAGCGAGTCGGACCTGCTGATCCTCGACGAGCCGACCAACCACCTCGACACCGACATGACCGAGTGGCTCGAAGAGTATCTCACGGCAAGCGGCGCGGGGCTGCTGATGGTGACGCACGACCGCTACTTTCTGGACAAGGTGTGCAGCGACATCTTCGAGATAGAGGACCGGCAGCTATATCACTACGCGGGCAACTACTCCTATTACCTGGAGAAGAAACAGGAGCGCGAAACGGCGCAGGCGGCCCAGCGGGCCGGCGACATGAACCTCTACCGCCGCGAACTGGAGTGGATGCGCCGCCAGCCGCAGGCGCGGGCGACGAAGGCCCGGTCGCGCATCGACGCCTTCAACGAGCTGGAATCACGCCTGCAGTCGACGCGCAGCCGCGGCGAAGTGCGGCTCGACGTCAAGGCGTCGCGGATCGGGACCAAGATATTCGAAGCCAAGGAGGTCAGCAAGCGGTTCGGCGAGCTGGTGATCCTCGACAAATTCAATTACAACTTCACCCGCTACGAGAAGCTGGGGATCGTGGGCGACAACGGCTGCGGAAAATCGACGTTCCTCAAACTGCTGATGGGAATCGAACGCCCCGACAGCGGGACGATAGAGATCGGAGAGACGGTCCGCTTCGGCTATTACAGCCAGCAGGGACTGGAATTCGACGAGGGAAAACGGGTGATCGACATCGTGTCGGAGATTGCCGAGCAGATCGACCTGGGCGACGGGCGGCGGATGAGCGCATCGCAGTTCCTGCAGCACTTCCTCTTCACGCCCGAGACGCAGTACAGCTTCGTAGCGCGGCTCAGCGGCGGCGAACGGCGGCGGCTGTATCTCTGCACGGTGCTGATGCGCAACCCCAATTTCCTAATTCTGGACGAGCCGACCAACGATCTGGACATCCTGACGCTCGGCATTCTGGAGGAGTACCTGCGCGCCTTCAAGGGGTGCGTGATCGTGGTGTCGCACGACCGCTATTTCGTGGACAAGGTGGCCGATCACCTGCTGGTCTTCTGCGGCGGGGGCGAGATCAAGGATTTCACGGGAAGCTACTCGGAATACGTGGCGTGGAAACGCGAATACGAAGCCGCACGCCACGCGCAGGAGGCGCAGGCGCGGCCCAAGCCGCAGGCGGTGCGGACGCAGGCGGCGGATGGGGCGCCGCGCAGGCTCTCGTTCAACGAGAAGCGGGAGCTGGAGACGCTGGAGACGGAGATTCCGGCGCTGGAAGCCGAAAAAGCGGCGCTGGAGGAGTCGCTTTCGTCGGGTTCGCTCGGGGTGGAAGAGCTGACGGCCCAGTCGCAGCGCATCGCGGAGCTGATCGGGCTGATCGACGAAAAGACGATGCGCTGGCTCCTCCTGAGCGAGCGGTAGTCGCCGGGCGGACGGGGAGCGGCATATAAAAACAGCGGCGGAGCATACAGCCCCGCCGCTGTCGTTTTATTCGAGTTCGGCCGTCCGGTTATTCGAGATTGAGCAGCGTCCGGTTTTCGAGTACGGTCTGCTGCGCGACACGCTGGAGGTATTCGGCCTGTCCGGACGGAAGCCCCATCGTGCAGTCGGTCTGGTAGGGCTTGCCGTAGATGGTCGTGAAGATCACGTTGGCCGCGAGGTAACTGCCCGGAAGCGCGGGGTGGAAACAATCCTGGGCATAAAGCACGTAGTCGGGGCGTTCGGCGCGCACACGGCGCCACGCCATGCCCACAGGGGCGCACCATGCGTCGTTGTCGTAGGTCATTTCGAGGTAGCTCGTAATCAGCCGCTCCTGCATGGTTTCATAGCTGTTGATGGGCGGGTATTCCGGAATCGGGAAGCGGTTGCCGTTTTTGTGGCCCCACGTCATGTAGAAGATCACCCGGGCGTCGGGAGAACCCGCATGAACGAGACTGTCGAGCGTGCGGGCCTGCGGATAGACCTCGCGGGCGACCTGCCGGGTCGGCATGGCGGGTGCGGAGCTTTGCTCCTGCAGGACGACATAATCCCAGCCGCCCGCGGCCAGCGCCTTCAGCAGTTCCTTGTTCCTGAGGTGCCCGGAGAAGCGTTCGCCGCCTTTGAGAAAGCGCGTGCAGGAGAGTTTTAGCTTCTGCGTCGCGGCGATCTGCTGCACGATGGCAGGCATATCATTAAAATAGGTATAGCTGTTGCCGACCCAGAGTACACGCAGCGAGTCGGCCTCCTTGGCCTGCCCGGCAAGGGGCAGGAGCAGAAACAGCAGGATACGGAATACGGTTTTTGTCATATCGTTGAAGTTTTGAGGGTTTTCGGGCGGATGTTTACTCCTTCGGAGCCTTATGGTCGGCGGCGTATTTGCGGCACCACGCGGCGATGCCGCACTCGCCGCACTTCGGGGCGCGGGCCGTGCAGACATAGCGGCCGTGGAGAATCAGCCAGTGATGGGCCACCGGCAGCAGGTGCGAGGGGATGTTCTTTTCGAGCGTCAGCTCGGTCTGCAGGGGCGTTTTGGAGTTGGTCGTCAGGCCGATGCGGTTCGAGACGCGGAAAACGTGCGTATCGACCGGCATCACCTCCTTCTGCCACAACACCGCGCCCAGCACGTTGGCCGTCTTGCGGCCCACGCCCGGCAGACGCTGCATCTGCTGCAAATCGCTCGGAACCTCGCCGCCGAACTCCGAGCAGAGCATGCGGGCCATGCCTGCGAGGTTGCGGGCCTTGTTGTTGGGGTAGGAGATGCTCCGGATATAGGGATAGATCTCTTCGGCCGTGGCCTTCGCCATTTCGAAGGGCGTGGGAAAGGCCTCGAACAGCGCGGGAGTGGTCATATTGACCCGTTTGTCGGTACACTGCGCCGAAAGGATCACCGCCACCAGCAATTGGTAAGGGTCCGTGTAGTGCAATTCGCTCTCGGCCACGGGCATGTGTTCCGAGAACCAGGCGATCACGCCGTCGTAACGTTGTTTTGTCGTCATTGTCCGTTATTTTTAGGTCTGAACAAAAGTTTCTTCACCAGCAGGCCGTACCCCTCGGGGCAGAACAGCAGCCGGGGTGCGGCGGCCAGATCGCGCCGCCAGCGGGCGAGGTATTCGCGGATCGTGCCGTGGTGCGAGAGGACCCACAATGCGTCGGAACTGCGTTTGCGCCGCAGCCGGAAACGGTACTTCCGCCCGGCATAACGGGCATCGAGCCAAAGGCCGATGTCGCAGAGCGAATCGACGAAGGCGATTTGTTCGCGGTAGCGCGCGCTGTGGCTCACGCTGGCCGGAAGCACCCGGTGTACGGCCGTCACCGAGTCCAGACAGCGCACCCCGGCATGGAGCGCGCACCACAACCACATGGGCTGATCGTCGGTGAGCCATTCGGGATGCTCTTCGGGCCGGACTTCGGCGTAGTAGCGCGCAACCAGGTCGCGGCGGGCCAGCGCACAGCAGTTATCGACCGGATTGCGGAAGACCATTCGGCCGAAATCGGTCGAACACTCGGCCGGAAAGGGCGTACAGACTCCGGTCTGCTGGTCATAACGCTCGGTACGGGTATAGCACAGGCCGCACGCGGGATCGGCC
>CAKVKI010000106.1 GCA_934754975.1 uncultured Alistipes sp.
ACCACATACTGGGCTAGATTTTACACCACAAATAAAAAAATGTCCAGACTGTGAATACAATTTTTATAGGAAATTTGTCGAAATGCCCGCATTTTTTTCTATTCTGTCCAATTTTTTCACGTAATCGTTTGGCGATATTTGGCAATCTCCATATTCTTCCGGCGGTTTTCCGCCGCTTTCCCGGCCTTTTTACCCGCTCTTGCCTTTTCTCCCGGCATGTGATATAAAATATGGTATTGTGCACCGGACGCGCCGCCTGCGCGCCGGTCCCATCCGCCCAGGTGCGGGCGGAGAATGGAGGATTTATTTATGTTCGATATGCCCAACCGCGCCGAGTTAAAGCAGCAGGCCCGGGAGCTGCTGCAGACGGCGCAGGTCTCTCCCAAGGGCCTCACCGCCCTTTACTGCGGTCTGACCCTGGTTTTGAATCTGTTGGACTACTTCGCCGGCAGTCTCATCCCCGGCGGCGCGCCGGAGGTCCTCACCACCTTCGTCTCCATCTTCACCAACCTGGCCGGGTGGATCCTGGCCGCCGGCTTTACCCTCTACTGCATGGGCATCCGCCGGCACGAGGTGACGGAGTACGGCACTTTGTTCGACGACTTCTCCTTCACCGGCAAGATCATTGCCCTGAACTTCGTGATGAGCTTCTTCATTTTACTGTGGTCCATGCTCTTCGTGGTCCCCGGCATCATCGCCTATTACCGCTACAGCTTCGCCCTGTATAACCTGTATGACAATCCGGGCCTGAATATTATGGAAGCCCTGGAAATGAGCAAGCAGCAGACCCGGGGCTGGAAGCTGGAGCTTTTGAAGCTGGATCTGAGCTACCTGGGCTGGGCGCTGCTGAGCCTGCTGCCCGAGGTGCCCAATGCCTATGGCCGCGGCGCGTGGGCGATCGTTATGGTGGTGGTGATGGCGCCGTTGTTCGAAGAGGTGATTTTCCGCGGCGTACTGCTCGAGTCGACGCGCGCCAAATACGGCGTGATGGTCGCATGGCTGGTTTCGTCGGCTATTTTCGGCATCGTGCATGTGCATCCGACCGTGGCGGTGAACGCCTTTGCCATCGGTCTTGTACTCGGATTTATCTATATGCGAACCGACTCGCTCTGGTCCACGATCATACTCCATGCCGTCAATAACGGAATCGCCTATCTGGCGCTGGTCACCGGGCACGGCAATGCCATGCTGATCGACCTGGTCGGCAGCAGGACGCTCTATGTGCTGATTTATATCGGTGCGTTGGCCGTCTTCGCCGTTTCGGGTTACATGATGCTCCTTGCGCTGCGGCGCCTGAAAGCCGAGGATAAAAATCGGGCGGCGGCGTAATAATCTGGGCAGGGGCTGCGTTAGTTACGAGTAAAAACTGTATCTTTGTCCTCCGGATTATGAATTTGCGAGCGAAAATAGCAGTCGTGGCGGTTTCGGTTTTTCTGGCGGGCTGCCGGGAGATGCCGGGCTATTTCGCCAGCGATACGACGCTGGCGCGCGCCGGCGGCAACCAGCTGCAGCTGCGCGATGTGGAGTCGGTGGTTCCCAAGGGAGTCACGGGCGAAGACAGCGCGGCGTTCATGAAGGTATATGTAGACCGGTGGGTGCGCAAGCAGCTCAAGCTCAAAGAGGCCGAGACGCTTTTTTCGGCTTCGGGCGATGATATCGACAAGATGGTCGAGGAGTATCGTCAGGCGTTGCTGATCCGCAAACTGAACCAGCTGTATGTGGACCGGAGTATCGACACGACGTTTACCGACGACGAGATTACGGCCTATTACAATGCGCACAAAGCCGATTTCCGGCTCGACCGCACATTGGTCAAGGGGCGGATCGTGCAGTTCGGCGAGGGCTATCGCCAGGTACGGAAGCTGAAAGAGCTGATGGGGGCGAAGTCCGCGGCCCAGCAGCAGGATTTTCGGGATATCTGCGAGAAAAATAACTTTACGGTCACCGATTTCCGGGAACAGTGGGTCGATTTTCCCGAGTTCCTGAGTTTCCTGCCGACGCTCAGATCGCAGAATTATAATTCGGTGCTGTCGTCGAACGCCGTGCAGGAGATGCGCGACAGCCATTCGTACTATTATTTCCAGATCGACGCCGTGCGGCGCGAGGGCGAGCCTATTCCTCTCGAACGCCTGAGGAGTACGATCCGCCGCATCCTCTTCAACCAGCGACAGGGCGAGATCATCCGCAGCCACGAGGAGGAACTTTACAACCGCGCCGTGGAGAACGGAGAGGTGAAGATTTTCGAAAATACAAACGATAAAGAATAACGAAATGTTGAAAAAAGGTATAATGGCGGCAGCTTTCGCCGTACTCGCTGCGGGGGCGTTCGCCCAGAAGCAGCAGGTGATGCTCGACAAGGTGGTCGCCGTCGTGGGCTCTTCCTCGATTCTCTATTCCGAAGTGGCGGATCATGCGCGCCAGCTCACGGCCCAGCGCCGTGCGGAGGGTTATACGTCCGACCGCGACCCGATGAACGAGGCGCTCGAAGCGCTGATGACCCAGAAACTGCTCTACAACCAGGCGCAGATCGACTCGGTGAAGATCAATGCCGGCGACATCGCTTCGCACGTCGAGGAACAGGTGCAGAACATGATCGAGACCGAAGGGTCGATTCCCCAGCTCGAAGCCAAGCACCATATGGCCATTTTCAACATCCGCGAGAACATGCGCCAGCGTTACGAGGAGCAGTCCTATGCCAGCTCCATGCAGAACGAAGTCGTAAGCAAGGTTACGGTCATTCCGGGCGAAGTCGAGCGTTTCTACAAGTCGATCGACAAGGACAGCCTGCCTACCATCGCCGAACAGTACGTCTACGCGCAGATCACCCGTTTCCCCAAGTCGATCACGCAGGCCAAACAGCGTACGCGCGAGCGCCTGCTGGATATGCGCGAACGCGTGATCACGGGCAAGGCCAAATTCGAGAACCTGGCCCGCATGTATTCGCAGGACCCCGGTACGATGATGCGCGGCGGCGAGATGGACCCCGCGACGCTCGCCAGTCTCGACTCGTCGTTCGCCGCGGCGCTCGAAAACATGAAGCCCGGGCAGATTTCGGAGGTCGTCGAGTCGCAGTTCGGTTTCCATATCATTCAACTGCTCGACAAGCGGGGCAGTCTCTATCACTTCCGCCACATCCTGCTGCGCCCGGTCTATACGATGGACGAACTTATGGAGGGCACGCGCTTCCTGGACAGCATCGCCAACCTGATCCGTGCGGATTCGATCACATTCGAAAAAGCCGCTTTGCAGTACTCCGACGACGCGACGTCGAAGATGAACGGCGGTATCGTTTCGAACCACGACATTCTGGAGCGGTTCAGCGCTTTCGACGCCAAGCTGACCGTGACGAAATTCCTGCGCGAGGACTTCGCGCACTTCAACGCGCTCAACGATTATAACGCGCTCGTGCGGCTGAAGCCCGGCGAGGTGTCGGAGGCTTTCCTGACCGAGGACATCATGGGCAACCAGCTGGCCAAGATCGTCAAACTCGTGGAAATCATTCCGACGCACGTGGCGTCGCTCAACGAGGATTACCTCCGTCTGGAGGAGATGGCCCTTAACGCCAAGCAGGAAAAAGTCTTTAAGGACTGGCTGTCGAAGAAGATCGAAGCCATGTATGTCTACATCGATCCCGAGTTCCGCGGCGGAGCGTTCGAGAACAAACACTGGGTGAAGTAAAACCGTGCGCAGGCTTCTATCCATAGCGGTCGTCGCATTGGCCGCCGGCAGTGTGATTTTCGCCCGCGGCGGGATGCAGGCGCCTGAAGCGGAGCAGCCGGCCGAAAAGAAACTCATCGACCTCAAGTCGGACAACATGGGACCTGTGGCTCCGGGCGATTCGGTGATTTTTCTGGTGGGCAACTTCGCCGCGCAGCACAACGGCGCCGTCATTACGTGCGACAGCGCCGTCCGTTATTCGGATATGCGCATCGAGTTTTTCGGCAATGTCCTGATCAACAAAAATACGACCTATATTTACGGAGACCGCGCCGAATACAACGGCGAGGTGAATGAAGCCCGTGTCTTTTCGGATATCGTCAAGGTGGTCGATGAGGATGCTACGCTCTATACCTATGAATTCGTTTTCAACACGAAAGAGAACATCGGCGAATTCGGCGGAGGCGGCGTGCTGCTCAACCGCGACAGCCGGCTGGAGTCGGTGCGCGGATACTACTATGCCAACAACAAAGAGCTGATATGCGTCGACCGGGTCGAAATGCGCAACGACGAATACGAATTGAAGGGCGACTCGGTGGTCTACAACATGGCTACCGACAACGCCTTTTTCTTTAAACATACCAATATCTGGAACAAGGACGGCGACTATCTGTATGCCGACCGCGGCGCATACCGGAAAGCCGACTCGCTTTACAAGGTGACCAGCAACGGTTACGTGCTGACCGACAAGCAGGAGATGTGGAGCGACAGCATTGATTTTTACCGGGCCGAAGATCACATAATCCTCTGGCGCGATATTCAGATCGACGATACGGAGCATAAAGTACTCGCCTTCGGCGATTACGGCGAATATTGGAAGGAGCCGGGAAACGCATTCCTCACACGCCGCCCTTCGATCGTGAGCTATGACCTCTCGCAGGGCGATTCGCTCTTTATGCGGGCCGATTCGATGTTCCTATTTACGATCGACGAGAATGCGGAACGCAGGGCCGCAGAAGCTGCCGCTGCCGATTCGCTGGCCCGTTCGGCCGATTCGCTGGCGCAGTCCGGTCCCGACTCGCTGGCGCATGTTTCCGGCGGACCTGACGTCCCGGCCGATTCGCTGGGACAGCCCTTGCCCGGGCGCAGGCCCCGGGGCGGAGATGCCGCCGATTCGCTGGGAACCGTCGGTCCCGTACCCGATTCATTGGCGGCCAGCGGAGCCGATTCGCTGCATACCGCGCCGTCGCCCCTCGATTCGTTGGGCGGACCCGCTCCTGTCGATTCGCTGGCGAACGCTGCCGATACGCTGACCGTAGCCCAGCGCAAAGCCATGCTGAAAGAGGCGGCGAAGAAAGCCAAGGCCGAGAAGAAGGCGGCCGCCGCCAAAGAGAAAAAGAAGAAGCTGGACGAGATCGCCGCCCGGCGCAAAGAGAAAATGACGGCCAAACTGCTAGAGCAGAAGGAGCGCGAGGAAGCCCGGCTTGCCGCGCGCCGCCTAAAGGCGGAATCGAAGCTCAAAGCCCGCCAGGCCCGTGCGATGCGCAAAGGACGGATGATTCAGATCGATTCGACGGCGCTGCGCGAACTGGATTCGCTGATCGTACTCAATATGGCCGAACAGGATTCGCTGCTCAACCTGCTGGTCGATTCGCTGCTGACCGACACGGCGGCGATGGCGATCGCACCCGATTCGATCGACTCGCTGGCTGCGCCCCGCGACAGCATATACCGTCTGCTGAAGGGTTTCCGGAATGTGAAGATTTACCGTTCGGATTTCCAGACCGTGTGCGATTCGATGACGGCGATCAGTACCGACTCGACGATCCACCTCTACATCAATCCCGTGTTGTGGAACGAGAACAATCAGATTACCTCCGACGTGATGGATATCTTCACCGAGAACCAGCAGCTCACGCGGGCCGAGTTTATCGGCAGTCCGATGATGGTCAGCCAGCTCGATACCACGCACTACAACCAGGTGGCGGGCAAGACCATGACGGCTTATTTCTTCAACAACCAGATTTACCGCAACGATGTGAACGGCAATGCCGAGACGATCTATTACATGCAGGACGGCGAACCTGTCGAGATCACGATGATGGGCGTCATCGAAAGCGGCGAGATATCGTTCTTTATCGAAGATAAGCAGGTGGTGCAGATCACCTATCGCGGCGACCCGGTCTATAATTTTTACCCGATGAACAAGATTCCGCCTACGCAGGATATACGGCTCAAAGGGTTCAAATGGGAAGGAGAGCGGCGGCCTGTGCAGGCCGAAGTCTTCGACCGGCGGATACGTCCTTCGGAACGCGAACAGCGTTCGGAACTGCGGCACCCCGAGTTCCCGATCATGCTGCGTATCGACGACCACAAGAAGCGTTTGATCGAACAGCGCCGCTGGACCGACCGCAACGACCAGGTCGATGCCGCGACGGTCGAGTGGATGCACTCGCTGGGCTATGAAGTCGGCCAGCCGCGCAGCACGGAGACGCCTGCGGAATAGCGGCGGGAGGACCGGGTTGCGTCGGATAAGGCGGCGGCCGCTGCCGGGAGGAAACCGTGCGATAGGCCGCGCCTGATTTTGCGGAGCCAGCCCCGGTTTTAGCCGGCCCGTTGTGCGGGGCGTCTGTTCCGACTGTAAAAACAACACGATACAAAGGTGAAAAGCGAAGAACTTTTCGCCTTTTGTGTTATTTTTGCAGCCGGTTACGGTTAATGTGATTTTTCTATGAAAAAGAGTCTGGTAGCCCTGGCATTCGGAACGCTTGCGCTCGGGATGTCGGAGTTCGTGATGATGGGTATTCTGCCCGATATCGCCCGGAGTATCGGGGTTTCGATTCCCGAGGCCGGGCACCTCATTTCCGCCTATGCGCTGGGCGTCTGCTTCGGCGCGCCGCTCATTGTACTCATTGCGCGTACACGGCCGCTGAAACAGATCCTGCTGGCGCTTACGGCGATGATCGCCGTCGGAAACCTCTGCGCGTCCCTCGCCCCCGATTACTGGTCGCTGATGGGCATGCGTTTCGTCTCGGGACTTCCCCACGGCGCATTCTTCGGCGTGGGGTCGATCGTCGCCGAGCGGGTCGCCGATGCCGGGAAACGGACCGAAGCCGTGTCGATTATGATCGTCGGCATGACCGTCGCCAACCTCTTCGGCGTGCCGTTGGGGACCTATATCAGCAATGTGCTGACATGGCGTGCGACATTCGGGATCGTGGCCGTCTGGGGCGTCGTGGCGCTGCTGCTCGTGCGGTTGTGGGTGCCCCGCATGGAGCCGCTGCCCGACACGGGGCTGAAAGGCCAGTTCCGGTTCCTGCGGAGCCTTGCGCCGTGGCTAGTGCTGTTCTCTGTGATGCTCGGCAACGGCGGTATCTTCTGCTGGTACAGTTACGTCAGCCCGCTGATGATCCACACTTCGGGATTCACGGCCGACGACCTGACATTGATTATCATGCTCGCCGGGTTCGGCATGTTCGCGGGCAACATCATCGGCGGCCATTTCTCCGACCGGTTTACGCCCGAGAAGGTCGTACGTTTCACGCTGGCCGTAGCCGCAGCGGCGCTCCTCGCGATTTATTTCGGGGCGCATGTCCGTTACCTCTCCGTTGCTTTGATGGTACTCTGCACCGGGTGCCTGTTCTGCGTTTCGTCGCCCCAGCAGCTGCTTATCCTGGAGAATTCGCGCGGCGGCGAGATGCTGGGGGCGGCCTTGGTGCAGGTGGCTTTCAACCTGGGCAATGCGCTGGGCGCCTATTGCGGCGGCCTGCCGATCGACTACGGACTGGGTTATCAATATACGGCTCTCGCCGGCATGGGCTTCGTCCTGCTCGGATTGCTGACGGTTGTGGTTTATATGCGTAAATATCCCCGCCATGCGATGCGATAACGGTTCGGAACTTTTCCCGGAGGTCGATCCGACCGGCGCTGTCGTCGGATCGGCTACGCGCGGCGAGTGCCACGGCGGGTCGATGCTGCTGCATCCGGTGGTGCATCTGCACCTGTTCAATTCCCGGGGTGAACTCTACCTCCAGAAACGTCCGGAGTGGAAAGATATCCAGCCCGGACGCTGGGACACGGCTGTGGGCGGGCATGTCGATTACGGCGAGACGGTGGCCGAAGCCCTGCGGCGCGAAGTGCGCGAGGAGCTGGGAATAACCGATTTTACGCCCGGGCGGGTGGCGGTCTACGTATTCCGCTCGGAGCGGGAGTGCGAACTGGTTTACGTCCATCGTGCGGTTTATGACGGACCGGTGGCCCCGAGCGACGAACTGGACGGGGGCAGGTTCTGGAGCCGGGACGAAGTGCTGGAAAACTTGGGCAAAGGAGTGTTCACCCCGAATTTCGAAGGCGAAGTGTCGCTGATTTTTGAATAACCGCTTTTTTTGTTATCTTTGTAATCCGGGAAATGGTTAGGGAGCAGCGACTTAATATCTGGCAGGCCGATCTGCGCCACGCTGTGTCCCAGGCCGCTTTGCCCGGGACGGACCGACGCTGCCGGACATGTGCGGCGTTCCTGTTCCATGCTTCTTTTTTGTAAAACGACGACCTCGGAACCATTTTTACAAACAGGTCTGATAATTGATAGGAATGCCGTATGCAGACACTCCTGAAACATTGGGCCCACGTCCTGCTCGAATGGCTGGGACTTTCGGCCGCATCGAATAACGGCTGGGATCGCTGGGTAGCTTTTACTCTGGTGCTGCTGGCGGTGGCGCTCTTCGACTTCGTGTGCCGCACGATCCTCGTGCGCGGTATGCGGCGTATCGTGAAGCGAACCAAGGCAACCTGGGACGACGACCTGTTCAATCCCGCCGTGCTGAGCCGCCTGTGCAACCTCGTCAGCTCCATCGTGCTGGTGATTGTCCTGCCGGTGGTTTTCGACGAGCAGTCCGATGCCCGGATCTTGGTGACGCGGCTGGTCGAAGTCTATGTCGTCGTGGCGGTATTCCGCTTTATCAATGCCGTATTGCATGCGGTCTTCCAGATCGCTTCGGCGCGTCCCGCATGGCAGAACAAACCGATCAAGGGGCTTCGGCAAACCGCGCAGGGCATTGCGGCGCTGATCTGCGGAATCCTGATCGTTTCGATTCTGATCGACAAATCGCCGGCCAGCCTGTTGGCCGGCCTGGGCGCCTCGGCGGCGATTATCA
>CAKVKI010000107.1 GCA_934754975.1 uncultured Alistipes sp.
ATTCCGAGGTTCCGATGCGGTCCCGGCAAAAGATAATCCGAAATTTTTCCGCCGAAATTTTGATTTTTCATTCAAAAATACATACATTTGCCCCAACGACATTACAAATGACAATATTTAACCATATCCATCATCATCATAACCACTTTCCGAAGGGGTAAGATCGATGTGTATATGTAAAAAAGGATTATATATCATAACGAAGCTCATCCCCTGCGGATGGGCTTTTTTTTATGTCTGTTCCGCAGGCGGGTGTCTAAAAAACAAAAAAAACAAATATGCTGAGAATAGCAATTCAGGCCAAAGGCCGACTCAACGAGCAGAGCATCGGCCTGCTCTCGGAAGCAGGCATCGGCGTCGCCGAAAGCAAGCGCAAACTCATCTCCCGCGCCGACGGATTCCCGATGGAGGTACTCTACCTGCGCGACGACGACATCCCGCAGGCCGTGGCCATGGGCGTCGCCGACCTGGGGATCGTGGGGCTGAACGAGGTCGCGGAGAAGAATTTCCCGGTCGAACGGACCATGGACCTCGGATTCGGCAGCTGCCGTATCTCGCTGGCCGTGGACCGGACGGCGGTCTACAACGGACTGGACTACTTCCGCGGCAAGCGCGTGGCGACCTCCTACCCCAACATTCTCGCGCGGTTCTTCGCCGAAAAGGGCATCGATGCCGAAATCCACACCATCGAAGGGTCGGTCGAAATCGCCCCGGCCGTAGGAATGTCCGACGCGATATTCGACATCGTATCGTCAGGCGGCACGCTGATCTCGAACGGATTGGTCGAAGTGGAGAAGGTATTTTATTCCGAAGCGGTGCTGATCGCAAATCCGGAACTCGATGAGGATAAACGCCGTGAAACGGCCCAACTCACGTTCCGCTTCAACTCGATACTCGAAAGCCGCGGCATGAAGTACGTGCTGATGAACCTCCCGCAGGAGAAGCTCGACGAAGCGATCACGATCCTGCCGGGCATGCGCAGTCCGACCGTCCTGCCGCTGGCGCAGGAGGGGTGGTGTTCGATACACGCCGTGATCTGCGAATCGCAGTTGTGGGAGCGCATCGAACGGCTCAAGGCCCTCGGCGCAGAAGGAATTCTGGTGCTGACGCTCGAAAACATGATCCGCTGACCCCTAAAAACGACCCGAAAAAATGGAAATGCCGAAAATCTATGTAAATCCCCCGCGCAGCGAATGGCCGGCGCTGACAGCCCGCTGTACGCGGCAGGAGGAGGAGATCGCGGAGCGCGTCGCCGCGATCCTCGCCGAGGTGCGCACGGGCGGCGACGCGGCCCTGCGCCGGATCGTCCGCCGCATCGAAGGGTACGTCCCCGAAACGTTCGAAGTGACGCGCGAGCGGCGTGCGGAAGCCGCGAAAGCCGTATCGCCGCAGCTGAAAGCCGCGCTGGAGCAGGCGAAGGCCAACATCGAAGCCTTCCACCGGGCGCAGCTCCCGGCGCAGGTCGAGGTCGAAACGATGCCGGGCGTAAGGTGCGTACAGCGCGCCGTGGCGATCGGCCGCGTGGGGCTGTATATCCCCGGCGGCAAAGCCCCGCTCTTCTCGACGGTGCTGATGCTCGCCCTGCCGGCCCGGATCGCCGGATGCCGCGAGGTGATACTCTGCACGCCGTGCGGCCGCGACGGGCGGATCGCACCCGAAATTCTCTATGCGGCCGACCTCTGCGGCGTGGACCGCGTCTTCGCCCTCGGCGGGGCGCAGGCCGTAGCTGCCATGGCTTACGGAACGGAGGGCATACCGCGCGTCGATAAAATTTTCGGTCCCGGTAATCGCTACGTCACCAAAGCAAAACAGCTGGCGGGAGCCGCGGAGGTGGCCGTGGACCTGCCTGCAGGTCCTTCGGAAGTGCTGGTGCTGGCCGACGAAAACGCCCGGCCCGAATTCGCCGCCGCCGACCTGCTCTCGCAGGCCGAACACGGGGACGACAGTCAGGCCGTACTGGTCTGCCGCAGCGAGGAGTTCGCGCGGCGGGCAATAGCGTCCGTCGGGGAGCAGGCCGCGCGGCTCAGCCGCCGCGACGCGATCGGCAATTCACTGGCAAACAGTCGGATCGTAGTTTTCAGCGATCCGGACGAGCAGATCGCGTTCGCCGACGCCTATGCCCCCGAACACCTGATTATCGCGATGCGGGACGCATGGGACGCCGCGGCGCGGATCACGGCCGCGGGGAGCGTATTTATCGGCGGCTACTCGCCCGAAAGCGCGGGCGATTACGCTTCGGGGACCAATCATACGCTGCCCACGGGCGGCTGGGCGCGGGCTTACAGCGGCGTAAACACGGAGAGCTTCATGCGCAAGATAACCTATCAGGAACTTACGCGCGAAGGACTCGAAGCCCTCGCGCCGACGATTACGGCCATGGCCGAAGCCGAAGGACTGGACGCGCACGCCAACGCCGTGCGTATCCGGACGGAAGGAGGTGCGCGATGAAACCGCTGTCGCAGCTCGTGCGGCCCAACATCCTGGCGCTGCAACCCTACTCCACGGCCCGCGACGAATATGCGGGCGGCGGGATCGGCGTCTGGCTCGACGCCAACGAAAGCCCCTACGACAACGGCGTGAACCGCTACCCCGACCCGCACCAGCGGGAGCTGAAGGCGCAGCTGGCCGCGCTGAAGGGCGTGCGGAGCGGACAAATATTCCTCGGCAACGGCAGCGACGAAGCCATAGACCTCGCATTCAGAATCTTCTGCGAGCCGGGCCGCGACAACGCCGTTTCGATCGCACCGACCTACGGCATGTACCGCGTAGCGGCGCAGACCAACGATGTCGAACTGCGCGAAGTACCGCTGGGAGCCGATTTCTCGCTTCCGGTCGAAACACTGCTGGCGGCGGCCGACGGGCGCACCAAACTGCTGTGGCTCTGCTCGCCCAATAACCCTACGGGCAACACATTTCCCGACGCGAAGATCGAAGAGCTGCTGCGCCGGTTCGACGGCGTGGTGGTCCTAGACGAAGCCTACATCGACTTTGCCGAAGGGCGGGGATTCCTGCCGCGGCTCGCCGAGTTCCCGAACCTGATCGTACTGCAAACCCTCTCCAAAGCCTGGGGTATGGCGGGACTGCGGCTCGGGCTGGCGTTTGCATCGGAGCAGATCGCCGCCCTGTTCGGCCGGGTCAAATACCCCTACAATATCAATACGCTCACCCAGCAGACCGCGGCCGAGTGTCTGCGCCGGGACATTGCGGCGCAGGTCGCGCAAATCCGCGAAGAACGCGGACGGCTGGCGGCTGCGCTCGCCGGATTCGGCTGCATCGAGCGGGTCTACCCGTCGCAGGCCAACTTCCTGCTGGTGAAAACCGCCGATCCCGACCGGCTTTACGATGAACTGATCGCCGCCGGAGTGATCGTCCGCAACCGCACGCGGATCGCAGGATGCGAGGGCTGCCTGCGCATCACCGTGGGCGTTCCCGGCGAGAACGAGCGCATGCTGGAAACCGTTAAAAACTTCAGACCATGAAAAAAGCACTGTTCATAGACCGCGACGGCACGCTGATCGTCGAGCCGCCCGTGGATTTGCAGGTGGACAGCCTCGCCAAGCTGGAATTCGTGCCCGGAGCCATTTCGGCGCTCAAAGTCCTCCGGGGACTCGATTTCGAACTGGTGATGGCCACCAATCAGGACGGACTGGGGACAGACTCCTTTCCCGAGGAGGATTTCCGGCTTCCGCAGGAGAAGATGCTTCGCACGCTGGCGGGCGAAGGCGTACTGTTCGACGACATGCTGATCGACCGTACGTTCGAAAGCGACAACGCCCCGACCCGCAAGCCCCGGACGGGAATGTTCGGCCGCTATACCGGCGGAGGGTACGACCTCGCGGCGAGTTACGTCGTCGGCGACCGCGCGACCGACATCCTGCTGGCCCGCAACCTCGGAGCGCGGGGAATTCTGTTCGCACAGGAGACGGCGGGCCGCCGGATGCTGCGCGAAGCCGGGGCGGAAGAGTCCTGCGTGCTGATAAGCGACTCGTGGGCCGAGATCGCCGAGTACATCCGCCGCGGCGAACGGCGGGTGGTCGTAACGCGCGAAACCCGCGAAACGCAGATCACCGTCCGGCTCGACCTCGACGGCAAAGGGTTCGGCGGCAAGAAGTTCGGCGATGTTTCAGCAGATCGTGCGGCCGCGGGAAGCGGAACAGGCGGCGGTCCGGACAACGGTGCAGATGCGGGAAACCCGGTTGGTACGGGTGCGGACAACGAACCGGACGGCAATCAGGCCGATACAGGGAACACGACGAAAGACATACGCTCACATGCAGACAACATAACAAGCAGCGATCGGGCCGAGGTGAAAAGTCCGGCAGAGGGCTGGAACGACGCCGGCAGGAACAGCAACGACGAAAACAGCGGCAATAGAAACAGCGACAGCAGGAACAGCGGCGACGGAAACGGCGACAGCGACAATAACAGCTACGGCAGGAACGGCGACCGGATATCGACCGGACTGCGCTTTCTGGACCACATGCTGGCGCAGATCGCCCACCACGGCGGCGTGTCGCTCGAAGTGGAGGCCCGCGGCGACCTGGACATCGACGAACACCACACGATGGAGGACGTGGCGATCGTCCTGGGCGAAGCCATCGACCGGGCTTTGGGCTCCAAGGCCGGAATAGGCCGCTACGGATTCGCCCTGCCGATGGACGACTGCCGCGCGCTGGTGCTGCTCGACTTCGGGGGGCGCATCGACTTCGAGTGGGACGCCGAGTTCCGCCGCGAGCGGGTCGGAGACGTCCCGACAGAGATGTTCCGCCACTTCTTCCACTCGCTCTGCTGCGCCGCGCGCTGCAACCTGCAGATTTCGGCCCGGGGCGACAACGACCACCACAAGGCCGAAGCGATCTTCAAGGCGTTCGCCCGCGCCCTGCGCATGGCCGTGGCCCGCAGCGGATTCGGATACGACATACCCAGCAGCAAAGGAGTATTATGACGGCGATAGTAGATTACGACACGGGCAACCTGCGGTCGGTCGCCGACGCCATGCGGCGCATCGGGGCGGAATTCACGGTCACGGCCGATCCCGCGCTCCTGCGCGGCGCAGACAGGGTGCTGCTGCCCGGCGTGGGCGAAGCTTCGTCGGCGATGGCCAAACTCCGCGAACGGGGACTCGATCTGGTCATCCCCACCCTGACGCAGCCCGTACTGGGCATCTGCATCGGCATGCAGCTGATGTGTCTCGACAGCGAGGAGGGAGACGCCCGCTGTCTGGGGATTTTCCCGGCGCACGTCAGGCGGCTGAGACCTGCGGAAAACGGGCTGAAGATTCCCCATGTAGGCTGGAACACCGTCGGCGGCCTACGCGGAACGCTGTTCGAAGGAATCGGTGAAGAGACCTATGTTTATTACGTCCATTCGTATGCGGCGGAGGTCTGCGAAGCGACGACAGCCCGCACCGATTACGGCGGGGAGTTCAGCGCCGCGCTGGGCTGCGGCAACTTTTTCGGCACGCAGTTCCATCCCGAAAAGAGCGGTTCGGCGGGCGAACGGATACTGCGCAACTTTTTAAAACCGTAACACGATGAAAATAGGAATCATACCCGCAACGGACATTATCGGCGGCGCATGCGTGCGGCTGACGCAGGGCGACTACGGCCGCCGGACGACCTATTACAGCGATCCGCTCGAAGCGGCTCTCCGCTTTGAAGAGGCGGGCATACGCCGCCTGCACATGGTAGACCTCGACGGCGCCAAGGCCGCACAGCCCCGCAACCTCGCCGTGCTGGAACGCATAGCGTCGAAAACCGCGCTCGAAGTGCAGTACGGCGGCGGCATCAAAAGCACCGAAGCGCTCCGCAGCGTATTCGACGCGGGCGCGGGCCGCGCCATCTGCGGAAGCGTCGCCGTACGCCGTCCGGAGCTTTTCGCCGGATGGCTCGCAGAGTTCGGTCCGGAGAAACTGATCCTCGGAGCCGACATACGCGACGGCAAGGCAGCCATTCAGGGCTGGACGGAAGCCTCCGAACTCTCGGCGCAGGAGCTGATCGCGCAGTTTGCGCCGCAGGGACTCGCGCAGGTAATCTGCACCGACATCGCCCGCGACGGCATGCTCTGCGGCGCATCGGCAGAGTTTTACGCCGCACTCCAGGGGCAGTTTCCCGGCGTGGAGATCACCGTAAGCGGCGGCATCGGCTCAATGGCCGACATCGAGACGCTCGACGGCGCGGGCCTGCGCAGCGTCATCGTCGGCAAAGCCCTGTACGAAGGACGTATCACACTCGACGAACTGAAGCGATGCTTGCAAAACGCATAATTCCCTGTCTCGACATCCGCGAGGGGCAGACGGTCAAAGGGATCAACTTCGCGGAGCTGAAAAATGTCGGCGACCCGGTGGAACTCGGAGCGAAATACGCCGCCGAAGGAGCCGACGAGCTGGTCTACCTCGATATCAGCGCCACGGAGGAGGGGCGCGGCACCTTCACCGGGCTGGTATCGCGCATCGCGGCGCGCATCGACATCCCGTTCACCGTGGGCGGCGGCATCGCGTCGGTCGCGGACGCAGGACGCCTGCTCGACGCGGGAGCCGACAAAATCACGGTCAACAGTGCCGCCGTGCGCGATCCGGCGTTGATCGACGCCATCGCGTCAAAATACGGTTCGCAGTTCGTCGTCGCGGCCATCGACGCCAAAAAGATCGACGGCCTATGGCGCGTCACGACCCACGGCGGCAAGCGGCTCACCGAGCGCGAACTGTTCGCGTGGGCGCACGAAGTATGGCGGCGCGGCGCGGGCGAACTGCTCTTCACGTCGATGGACCACGACGGCACCCGCGACGGCTACCCCTGCGAAACGTTCGCACGGCTGGCCGAACTGCCCATCCCGGTCATCGCTTCGGGCGGGGCTGGCTCGGTGCGGCATATCGCCGACGTGCTGACGCTCGGCAGGGCCGACGCGGCGCTGGCGGCCAGCATCTTCCACTACAACGAAATTCCGATTCCCGCGCTCAAACGGGAACTGCACCGGCAAAATATCAACGTAAGATTATAAACGCCATGAAAATCAAAGCAAAACCCTTTGCGGAACTCGACTCCGCGAAACAGGCCGACGGGCTGATTCCCGCCGTCATACAGGACGACCGCACCCTGCAAGTGCTGATGCTCGGCTACATGAACCGCGAAGCCTACGAAAAAAGCCTGACAGAAGGCCGCGTCACCTTCTACAGCCGCACGCGGGGCTGTCTCTGGACCAAAGGCGAGACCAGCGGCAACTATCTCGACATCGTTTCGGTCACGGCCGACTGCGACGACGACACGCTCCTGATCCGCGTCGTCCCCCACGGCCCGACCTGCCACACGGGCGCCAGGAGCTGCTTCGCGGGAGCCGCGCCCGAAACCGAAGGGTTCATCCGCTATCTCCAGGGCGTGATTCAGGGCCGGCACGCCGAGATGCCCGAAGGATCGTACACCAGCAAGCTGTTCGACCGCGGCGTGAACAAAATCGCACAGAAAGTCGGCGAAGAGGCCGTCGAGACCGTGATCGAAGCTGTGGCGGGCAACCGCGAGGCGATGATTTACGAAGCGTCGGACCTCGTATACCACCTGCTGGTGCTGCTCGAAGCGACCGGCTGTTCGGTCGCCGACCTCGAAAAAGAGCTGGCCCGGCGGCACAGCTGAGAAAAATCGGGCATACCCGATACGATCCCCCTCGTTTCCACAGCGAAATTCCACGAAAAAAGGTTGCGGCATAAGCCGCAACCTCTCTTTTTGCAGTAACGCCCGGAGAAATCGCCCGCGGCCCGGGAGGGGCTGTACAATCGGACAGCCCCGGCAAAAACGGCCCGCGGTTTCGATCACGGCTCCGTTTACCGATGCGGCCGGGTGCGGAAACCGGGGACGGAGCGGGTCTGCTTTTTGTGAAGTGCGGCGGCCGAATACGCCGGTTCCTCCACAAAAGGAATTGCACCGGTATAGGTTCCCGTATAGGCTTTGCCCTCCGTGGTTTGCAACGCGAAGGTGAGGCGGTAGCCTTCGCCCTCGTGCGCAACGGTGATCGTTCCCGAAGCGAACTCGAATTCGGTATCGACCGTTTCGTCAAAATGTTTCGCCCAGGTATAATCCGGATGCCACGTTCCGGCGGAATAAGTCTCCGCAAAGGCATAGGTTCCCTCCGGAATTTTCAATTCACCGTTCACAGGCGCCGTCGCATAGATGTCGCAGTTGAGCGCATTGCAGGGGAAAACGCCGGGATAGGGTTCATTGTATTCGTCGGGAGTCATCTCCTGATCGGAGATAATGAAATAGTAATTATACGCAGGATTGCCGTCGCCGTCCTCGGTCTTTCCGTAATAATTGGTGGAATAGAGATGCGTGAATAGAATATCCTCCGTATCGACAGGCTCGGCCGTGGGCGTGGTGAACGCAGTTTCGACCAGCTCAGTCTGGTCGCCGTTCGCATCGACGCCGAGTACATGGTGAACGTATTCGGTTTCCGGGACAAGACCGCCCCACTCCGACAGCTTTCCGAGTTCGAGTACACGCGAGCCGTTTGTGATAAGCCGGGTTCTCAGCGCTTCCCCGCCGCCTTCGGCGATAATTTTATCGGCGTCCTGTCTGGAGTAAACCTGCTCGAAATAATAGACGAGCCCTTCGTCGGGCGTACACATGAAATCGGCTTCGATGGAGCTTATATTTTCAATTTCGACCCGAATGGTTTTCGACAGGATTTCAGGCGCGTCGGTCGTGTACTCGACGATTTCGTATGCGCCGGTAAGATTACCGTCGGCGCCCTTCGCCCGAACCAGCAGGACATAGGGCATGCCCGCAACGACATCATAGGGTTTCCAGGTGC
>CAKVKI010000108.1 GCA_934754975.1 uncultured Alistipes sp.
GATGCTCAGGTCGGCATGCGCCAGCGCAGCGCTGTCGTTGATGCCGTCCCCGACCATTGCGACCCGGCGGCCCTGCGCCTGCAGGTCGCGGACGAATCCGGCTTTCTGCGCGGGCAGCACCGAGGCCCGGAAATGTTCGATCCCGGCTTCGGAGGCAACGGCCTGCGCGGCGGCCTGGTTGTCGCCCGTCAGCAGCCATACGTCGAGTCCCATGCCGCGCAGTCCGGCCACGGCAGCGGCGGCATCGGGCCGGATGCGGTCGGCGACGGCGGCGACAGCGAGTGCATGCGTCCCGTCGGCGAACCAGACGACGGTCCGCGCTCCGGCGGCCATACGCTCCGCTTCGCGGGCGATTGCAGGCGCGACGGCAACGCCGGATTCATCGAGCAGCCGCCTGTTTCCGGCCAGATAGACCGTTCCGCCGGCATATCCCTTGATTCCGCGGCCCGGCAGGGATTCGAAGCGGTCGACAGGAACCGCGACCCCGTTCAGCCCGGCGGTCACGGCTTCGGCGAGCGGATGCTCCGAGAGCAGTTCGAGACTGTAAAACAGGTTGCGGAGGGTATCGGACTCCTCCGCCCAGAAGATACCGGCCAGCACCGGACGGCCCTCGGTCAGGGTCCCGGTCTTGTCCAATACCACGGTATCGACCTTCCGGGCCGTTTCGAGACTTTCGGCGTCTTTTATCAGGATTCCCAATCCCGCGCCTCTGCCGATGCCGACCATGACGGCGGTGGGCGTCGCCAGCCCCAGCGCGCAGGGACACGCCACGATCAGCACGGTCACGAAGGCCAGCAGGCCGTGCGTAAAGCCGTCGGCGCCGCCGAACACGGCCCACGCCGCGAAAGCCAGCACGGCGACGGCGATGATCACGGGCACGAAGAACGCGGCGATCCGGTCCACCAGTTTCTGCACCGGGGCCTTGCTTCCCTGCGCCTGCTGCACCATGCGGACGATATGCGCCAGCATGGTGTCGGCGCCGACCTTCTCGGCACGGAAGCGGAACGCCCCCTTGCCGTTGATCGTCCCGGCGAACACCTTGTCCCCGTCCCGTTTCGCAACAGGAACGGGTTCGCCGCTCAGCATGCTCTCGTCCACATAGGAGGCGCCCCAGACGACCGCGCCGTCCACAGCGACCCGCTCACCCGGTTTCACCCCGATCACATCGCCCGTGCGGACCTGCGCCAGTGGCACGGTGCGCTGTACGCCCGCCGCATCGACGAGCGTAACCGTATCGGGCTGCAGGCCCATCAGTTTGCGGATGGCCGCGGCAGTGTTGTCCTTGGCGCGCGCTTCGAGCAGCCGTCCCAGCAGGATAAAGGCGACGATCATGCTGGCCGCTTCGAAATAGACATGGGGCTGAATGCCCCGCGCGAGCCAGAAACCGGGAAACAGCATGTTGAAAAGGCTGAACAGGTAGGCGGCGCCCGTGCTGAGGGCCACCAGCGTATCCATATTGGCAGAGCCGTGGCGGAGCTGCCGCCACGCATTGACGAAGAAACCCCGTCCCAGCCAGAATACCACGGGCGTTGCAAGCAGCCACATGCCCGCAGCGGCATAAGCCGCATGCTCGAAGAACATGGCGATAATCATAATCGGTACGGCAAACGCAGCGGCCCAGAGCGTGCGGATTTTCAGGGCGCGAAACTGCTCCGCACGCTCCTTTTCGGCCTGCAAAGCCGCATTGTCGCCGGAATCGGTCACCAGATCGTATCCGGCCCGCCGCACGGCATCGCGGAGCGCCCCGGGCGAAACCAGCGCGGGATCGTACTCCACGGCGACGGTCGCCGCGGCGTAATTGACGTTCACGGCCCGGACGCCCGGCTGACGGTTCAGCGCCTTGTCCACGCGTGCGGCGCATGCGGCGCAGCTCATGCCCGAGACCGCAAAGGTATTTTTCCGGATTTTGGATGTCGTCATTTCGCTATCTTTTGATTCGCAGACAAAGATAGGGCGCGGACGATGCGCAGGCGTTACAGAATTCGGGATAAGATTTACAACATTCGGGAGGAGACCGGGATATTCCGGGGAGGGGGAGTACATTCAGGAGGGAAAGGTGCGGCGGGCGGGATGAACCGACCCGGACGAAAAGAACAAGTCCGCAAATCCTCAACGGAAAAAGCAGGTTCGGGCGGCGGTCACACCCGGTCGAGCGGCCTGCGGCGGTTTTCGTTCAGCCGCCGGAAAGCCGTGGGCGTTATCCCGGTGACGCCTTTGAACTGGGCGCTCAGATGCGCCACGCTCGAATAGTTGAGTTTATCGGCGATCTCGCTGAGCGAAAGTTCGTTGTAAACCAGCAGTTCTTTGACCCGTTCGATCTTCTGGGCGATGTAATACTTTTCGAGCGTAACGCCTGCAACCTCGGAAAACAATTTGCTCAGCGCGCCGTAATCGCTGTGGAATCTATCGGACAGGTAGTCCGAGAGGTTGGTCCGCAGATCGTTGTCGCGGCGGTGTACCAATTCGATGACGGCATTGCGGAGCTGTTCGATCAGCAGGGTGCGTTTGTCGTCGATCAGTTCGAACCCGACATCTTCGAGCCGGCTTTTCAGGAGGCGCATGTCGGCCTCCGACAACGGTTCCTGCACGACGGCCCGCCCCAGCTCGACATGCACGGGCGTAAAGCCCAGTTCCGTGAGCATGCGCTCCACAACCAGCACACACCGGTTGCAGACCATGTTTTTGATATGAATCGTCGTCGCCATTGGCTGAATATCGAGCGCTAAATTAACGAAAAATTTCCGGAAATCTTATGTTTTGCCGCAAGACGCCACACCCCGACAGCTGCCGGGCCGGACGGACAACGAAAAAGGAGCCGGACGACCCGGCTCCCTTTTCAGCTGTAAAAATTCAGGGACAACACATTACAATCCCTCCGACTCGATCCTGCCGAGCAGTTTGGCCGGGTAGTTCGTACAGACAGCCTTCATCCCGGGATAATATTTCAGGATATAGGCTATTTCGGGATCCGTATCGGCATTGTAAACGCTCAGCGCGACTCCGGCGTCGATGTAGCTCTGCAGCGGGTACTTCGGGTTCGCAACCTCGGCGCCGTTGGCAAAGAAGCTCGTGTAGTCGAGGTTGGCCCACGGATCGAGATAGGTCTTATAGGCCGAAGGGCTGGAGTAGCTCATCCAGCCGACCTTGATGCCGGCAAGTTGAGCGGCGGAATAACAGCCTGCCCAGATCGCGGCATTGCCCGAGACGATGAACTCGCAGAAATTCTGGGCCTTTTTCTCCCTGATGATCTCGCAGGCCCGCGCGCAGGCTTTGATCGACTCGGCCGTGTTGGAGGTCGCTCCGCCCACTTCGATGCGTTTCACGTCGAGCCAGAGCCGCGTTTTTCCGGCATGGAGCGCCACGTCGATAAACTCCCCGAGCGTGGGCAGCAGTTCGCCGTTGGAAAGTTTGCCCGCAGCCCGCAGTTCGTCGAGCGTATGCTCCCACGGCTTGAGGTTGTTCACATAACAGCCGTTGGCGGCATGCGCGACGACGACGTTGTTGTCGGCCGTCCAGTAAATATCGCACTCCGAGGCGTAACACCCCAGGTTGATGGCGTAACTGAGCGAAGCGATCGAGTTGTCGGGATATTTGGCGGTCCCGGCCTCGGTCGAGCCGCCGCGGTGGGCGACGACCTTGTTGTTCACTTTTTCGGGAACGGGGATTTCGTCGCCGCCGCCGTTGTTCGGACCGCCGTCCGGATCGTACTCGGGATATTCGACCGGGTACAGGTAATCGTCGTCACAGCCTGCCAGCGAGAGGGAAGCGCCCATCGTAAACAGCAGGAGCAGTTTCAGTATTTTCATAATTCAGATTCGTTATTAAGATCCGGCCGCAGAGCGGGTATGCCCCGCGGCCGGTCGGTCCTTAAAAATTCTCGTAATTCTTGACGCAGCGGAACGATGCCGAACAGTCGCCGATATTGTAGTTGGTGCTGACGGTCAGATCCGCAGCATTGTTGGTCAGCGCATTGATACGCCAGCACTGGTAAACGCCGCCGCTCACACCGCCCGGATGGCAGATGAACATCTCGCCGCGGGTCGCATAATACTGATAACCGGATTTGAACAGACGCCGGCCCTGCGGGAAGTAGTCGAATCCGAACGCGTCGGCTGCCGCATGGCGCGTCGGCGCCGAACTCCAGCCCTCGGCCGAACGCAGCACATCGGGCACGCTCCATTTTCCGATCATGGCGCTGAGCGAATTCGCCGCGGCGCCCTTGGCTGCGGCCGCAGCGCAAAGCATGTCGTAGAAGTCCTGCACGTTGGCGACATGCCAGCCATAGGGACAAATACCCTGAATCTGCATCGAAAGGCTCGGCGTGTTCTCGAAATCGGCGGACGAAAGCGACGTCACGCTGCTCATCGGAACATCGTTGCCGATGGCATCGACGAACGTATTGCCGGGACGGTACTGCGCCGGCCAGTCCGTAAGCAGGCGCGCCAACTCCACCGCGGCCTTCGGAGTACCTGTCAGGAACTCGGTCAGCGTATAGATACGGCCGTATTTGGCCGACATCTCCACTTCGCCCTGCGCCTTGCCGCCGCTCTCCGCTTCGTCGTAATCGCTCACCCGGACGGTTTCGAAACTGCTGGCGTTCGACGTATAGCCGCCGACGTTGTTGGCATCGGAGACCATGCGGCTGCCGAGCTTGATGCCGCCGATATTCTCGCCGCCGTTCCAATTGAGCCCCGCGCGCATCCAAACTTTGGTGCGGCCGTTGGCCGTGTAGGTCGAAGTGGCGTAAGAGGACACTTCGCTGTCGGGCAGGCAGTTCGGAGTCGTGATACGTTCGATCGAATAGGTTTTTTCGTTCAGGTTGAGCGTAACGATCCGCAGTCCGGCCACATCGACCGTCAGGTCGGTTTCGGTCTCCGAAAGGTTGCCGGCGCCGTCCAGGTAGTAGGTATTTCCCTCGGTCGTGTAAACCGAGAAACGGCCGGTTTTGACATAGACGCTGTCCACATACACCTTGTCGGAAAGTTTGGTCGTCTGGCCCCACTTCTCGCGGGTCGGGTACTTGGGTACGCCGCTGCCGTAGAGGTAGCAGTAGACGTCCTTGCGCAGCTGGGTGACGGGAATGACCGTCCGGGCTTCGCTCGTGTCGGGCGTGCCGGCCCTGACGGTGATTCCGGCCGTACGGTCCGCCGTGTTGTCATCGTATTCGGTGCAGGTTACCGTTATCGTACCGTCTTCGTTATCGACGGCCGTACACCATTCGGAATCGGACCGAACCGTATATTTATCCATATTGGTTTCGATCGTAACGGTGCGGGTCTCCGGATTCTCGGCCATGAAGGTCAGCGATTCGGGGTCGGCCTTCACATAAGCGTCGGCATAGATGCCCTTCTGCACGACAGGGACCTCCAGCGCCGTGCCGTCTGCCGCCGTGATCGTGAGCGTCGTCTGACGCTTGTAGGCCGTATTTTCGAGAAAGGTGAGGACAACGGCGTCCTCGTAAACGGCGCCCGTGCTTTCGCCGGGCACCTTCTCCCGGACCGCACTCACCCACGAAGACTGAATCGAATAGGACCAGTCCTGATTCCGTTTCGATTTCGGAGTGAGCGTGACGACCACATTCTGGGTCGCGGCGGCGCTGCCGACCGAGATCGTCGAGGGGTAGATGCCGATGAGCGTCGCCGTCGAAAGCAGGTCGTCGTCGGTATCGGTCGAATAACAGCCCGCGAGCAACACGGCTGCGCAGGCCAGTGTCGCGGTATATAACATGCGTAATGTTTTCATTCTGTGTCAGTTTTTTCATTAAACAGTACACCCGCTAAGACCAGCCCTGGGTCTGCGTGATCTTGTTGTTCTTGTTCATCGCACTCTTCGACACGGGCATCAGCAGCTGGTTGGGACGCGAAGTGTCGATGCCGCACTGGCCCAGCCCGTCCACATAACGGTAGGGGTTATAATCATGGATCACTCCCAGGCGGATCAGCGTGAAATAGACGTTGCCCTCTTCGGCGAACTCCTTGAGGTTCTCGTCCACGAGCGCCTGTCTGACGGCCGCAGCCGAGGAGTCGGTGTAGAAATTCGCTTTGCCGTAAGCGCGCTGCGCCAGCGTATTGAGGGCCGTGAGCGCTCCCGAATAGTTCTTCCGGTGGTAACGCAGTTCGGCCAGCATGGTGTAATACTGCGCATAGCGGTAAAGGACGAAATCCTGCTCCCAGACCATCGTCCCCGTAGAGATATTGCCGATGAACTTGTTGGGCCATTGGATGATACTGTACATATCGCTCACGCCCGTACGCTCCATGTAGGTTGCATCGACCCGCTGGTCGCCCAGCGTTTTGCTCTGTTTGAGGAAGTCGATAAAGTCGTCCGAATAGAGGAACCACTGGTTCGAATTGACGGGAACCCCGTCGGGAGCGTTGCGGTACTCGGCCTTGATCTGGGTGCTGCCCCAGATAAAATAGGAGTAGTAGCTCCCCGACGTATACTCGCCGTTCTCCAAGTGCAGGGCGAAAGCGATCTCCTTGTTTTTCTTGTTCGAGATGCTGAAAACGTCGGCGAACCGGTCGAGCAGATCGGCCGACTGCACGGCTTCCAGAGCCGTTTCGGCCATCGTCAGGTAACCGTCGCCGCCGCCCGCCGCGGCATACATCCAGAGCGCGAAATCGGCCCGGAGCAGACTGACGTTGTCAGCCGTCGCATAGTAACAGCCCTTCGTATTGGTCTTGATATACCCAGCCGCAGCGTTCAGGTCGTCTTCGATCCGGGCATAGACTTCGGCGACCGGCTGGCGCGACGGATAGATCGCTTCGCCGGTTCCCTCGGTCGGGGAAGTAATCACCGGAGCGTCGCCCCACACGCGGGCGATCCAGAAGTAGCAGTACGCCCGGATGAAACGGGCGTTGCCCAGGCAGTAGTTCATATTCTCCTCGGACATGCTGATTCCGGGGGCGTATTTGAGGACCTGATTGCACTGGTCGATGGTCGTGTAGAGGTAGCTCCAGTCGGTCGAAGGGTCGGACGCGCTGAGGGTATTGAGCATGACGTTCAGCATGTCGTTGTCGCACAGCGAACGGTCGGTGCCTTTACCCCACATGGCAGGCCCTACGCGCAGTTCGCCCCAGAAGAAAGGATTGGCTTTGCTTTGGGCGAACGCCTGCCGCAGGCGATAGTAAATGCCGGTAGTGGCGGTGAGGGCGTCGCTCTCGCTGGTCCACATGTTGGTGGTATTGAGCTTGTCGGACTGCGTGATGTCGAGTTCTCCGTGACAGGAAGTACTCAGCGCAACCGAGGCGGCACCCAGAACAGAAAGGATTATTCCATATATTTTCATAGTATTCTTGTTTTTAGATCACCGAATCATCCGCACGCTCAGAAGGTCGCCTTCAGGCCGAACAGCACCTTGCGCGTCGGGGGATAGTTGTTGAACGAGGTGGCGCTCGAACTGGTAACGCTGTACATGCCCGTCGAACTGCCGACCGAAGCGGATTCGGGCGAGATGCCCTTGACGCCGGTCCAGTAACAGAGCGTGTTTCCCGAGACGGAAACGGTCAGGCGGCCCAGGCCGACCTTGCGGATCCAGCGCAGCGGGAGATCGTAGGAGAGGGTCACGTCGCGCAGGCAGAGGTAGTCGGCCTTCTGCACGTTGACATTCGAAATACGCGAATAGTTGCGGTTGCCGCCGTCGGCGTCGTTGGGAGTCAGGCGGGCGAACTTGGTGTCGTCGCCGGGCTTCTGCCAGGTATTCAGCGCATCGTTCACCAGGTTCCAGTTGCAGTTGCCCATCGAAGTCTGGAAGCACCGCGTATACTGGTAGTTATAGATCGAGTGTCCCAGCGCATAGTCGAGGTAGACCGAGAGGGTCAGGTTCTTGAATTTGAAGGTATTGTTCATGCCGCCGGTCGAATGGGGCACGGCATTGCCCAGCAGGAACATATCCTCGCCGTTGATCTGCTCCCGGCCGTCGGCCGTAAGCGCCGAACCGGCGCGGTTTTTCCATTCGTAGTCGCCCACGTCCTTGCGTCCGGCGATCGACAGACCGTCCGAACGGCGGTAGCCGTGCGAGTTGGAGTCGTAAAGCGCGGCGTCGGCCTGTGCTTCGGATTCGATGATATGGGAGGTCTTGTAGCCGTAGATACGGCCCAGCGGCTCGCCGACGGCCGTGCCGCCGAAACGGTAGCCCGACTCGGACATCGTGTAACCGCCGATGCGCCACGCATCCCTGCCGTCGATATCCTTATAGTAGTATTCGGCGGGCAGCGAAAGCACCTTGTTGGCGTTGAACGAATAGGTAAGATCGGTCGTCCAGGTAAAGTTCCCGGTGCTGATGTTGACCGACGAAATTTCGAATTCGAAACCATAGAAGCGGATCGAGCCGACATTCTGCATGGCCGAGCCGTAACCCGACGTGTCGGGCAGCGAAACGTCGAACAGCTGGTCTTCGGATTTCTTGTTGTAATAGTCCGCCGATACGCGCAGGCGGTTGTTCAGGAACGCCATGTCGAGACCGATATCGAACTGCTTGGTCTTCTCCCACGTCAGGCCCAGGTTGGGCAGCGTCGAAGCGAGCGTCGCACCCGAACCGGCATAGATGCCCGTCACGCTGTAAGCGCCCAGCGTATCGTAATAATCGACGTTGTTGTTACCCGTCAGGCCGTAGCTCAGGCGGAGTTTCAGCTGGTTGAATTTCTCGATGTTCCAGAACTTCTCCTCGGAAACGACCCAGCCGGCCGAAACGGCGGGGAAATAGCC
>CAKVKI010000109.1 GCA_934754975.1 uncultured Alistipes sp.
AGCGCAAACACGCTTATCACAGTCACATCCTGACCAAAAAGACGACGAAACAGAAGCGTAACCTCTGCTATTCGGGAACCGTTTCTGCGGCTGACGAAGCCAAAATCAAGAACCTGCTCGTTAAGTAATTCCCGGGCGGACATTTTATTAATCGGAGCGAATCAGCCCCAAAGAATGCGGGAGAACCGCGTCGCTGACAGCTCTTCAAAAACTTTACAGTATGCCACGTTCAGTCAACGTTGTTGCGTCACGCGCAAGACGAAAGAAAGTTTTGAAACTTGCCAAGGGTAACTTTGGTTCAAGGGGAAACGTTTGGACCGTTGCGAAAAACACGGTCGAAAAGGGTCTGTGCTATGCTTATGCACACCGCCAGCTCAAAAAGCGGACATTCCGTTCGCTGTGGATCACGCGTATCAACGCCGCCGTCCGCGCACAGGGAATGACCTATTCACAATTTATCGGCAAGCTCAACACCAAGGGTATCGCCCTCAACCGCAAGGTTATGGCCGACCTGGCGATGAACGAGCCGAAAGCATTCGAGGCAATAGTTAAAGCAGTTAAATAACCCTTCTCCGGAAAGGTTTATAGCGCGGCGGACACCTCGGTGTCCGCTTTTTTTAGCTCCGACATATAACCGGACAGATCGGTTTTCGACAAATTCGGCAGTAAATTCTGGATTTTGTCGTACATTTATACGCTTATATCTAAAACAAACCCTATGCGACACTTTTCCCTTTTACTTGCCGCTGCGCTCGCGGCGCTCTTCACCGGAATCGGAACGACGCATGCCGTTCCGGCCTACCCGCATCCCATCCGCGTGACCCAGAGCGACGGCACGCAGCTCACAGTCCGTATCTACGGTGACGAATTTTACCATTACACACTCTCCGAAGAGGGCTATGCCCTGACGAGCGGAACCGACGGAGATTATTACTTCGCAACCCTCGACGCTCAGGGACAGTTGGTTTCGACCGGAGTAAAGGCAAAACCGATGAACATGCTCACAACGCCCGAACGGCAAAAAATCGGAACGCTGCAAAAGGGACTGCGTCCCGCAATGACCATGCAGCAGAAGCAGATGCGCACAGCGTCCCGGATGTCAGCCCCTGCGACACGCGCAGGCGGAATAACTCCTCCGGGAAAACTCAGCGGAACCCGGTTTAATCCTCTCGGCAAACAAAGGGGAATCGTTATTCTGGTCGAATTCAAAGACCTCAAATTCACAACGCCGTCACCCCAGACGGCCTTTACAAGACTGCTCAACGAAGACGGATACAACGACAACGGTGCAACGGGAAGCGCATGGAACTACTACCACGACAATTCAAACGGGCGTTTCGACCCCGAATTCATCGTTGTAGGTCCCTATACGCTTCCGCAAACCCGCCAATATTACTATCCCTCGTCTCAGAGTTTTGGCTGGGTTCAGTCGCAGCTCATTCCCGAAGCCTGCCGCCTGGCCGATGCCGATGTAGATTTCTCGCAGTTCGCCGAGGATGGCATTATCCGCGATATCTTCGTCTTCTACGCAGGCGGCAACGAAGCTGACGGCAGCGACCGTAAAGGCATCTGGCCCCACCGATCAAGCGTAAACTCAGGCAACTTCTTCGACGGGGTAGAGCTTAACGGCTATGCCTGTTCCAGCGAATTATCCCGTTATTCCGACGGTATCAAAATGGCGGCTATCGGCACTTTCTGCCACGAATTCGGACATGTACTGGGCTGGCAGGATTTTTACGATACAGACTACACGGGATCGGGCGGCGAAGCTCCCGCATTGGATTACTTATCGCTTATGTGTACGGGGTCCTACAACAACAACAGCCGCACCCCGCCCGCCCTCAGCATCATGGAGCGCTGGATGGTCGGCTGGGCGGAACCCGAAGAGATTACCGACGGGGGCGATTATACGCTCGAACCCGTCTGGAAAGACAAGGGATACCTTGTGCGCACAGAGACGGACAACGATTATTTCCTGCTGGAATCCCGGGGCGCCGGCAGTTTCAAGTGGGATAACTACATACCGAAAGATCTGATAAATTACTATACTGCAGAGACCGGCCGGGGCATGCTCGTATACCATATTGATTACACGACAGGCTATGCTCCGGAATGGTTCTACAATTCACTGAATTGCAACCCCAATCACGAATGTCTGAAACTCGTCCGGTCGATCCCCGGAGATGCTTCCTTCGATGTTCCTATGAGAACCTATTTTCCCGGAACGAACGGCATCACGCAGCTCTCCGCAACAAGCAATAAAGACTACATTTCGTGGAATAGAGACGAACCCGGCCTTAGCTTCAGCAACATCAGACTCGACGGCGAGAATGTCCTCCTGACAGCCAAATCCAAATTCGTACTCAAAGCCGAAGTCAGCGCCAGGCAGTACGACGCCCTGCTGACCTGGGACGGGGACCCTGCGGCCGAGTGGAAAATAATCTGGGAATCGGGACTGACGCACAAGGAAGCCACCGTAAAGGGAAATAATGTCTTCCATATTACAGGACTGGCGCCTGCCACGGAATATACGGTCTCCGTCACAGCAGTATCCGCCAGTCTGGAGAGCAGCAAAACTCTGGTATTCACTACGGAGCCGACCTACACCTACAAAAGCGTGCGCATCTCCGTACCGGAGGAAGGATATACCCGCGACACCCCGGTTATGCTGAGCCTGCTCGACTACCCGGGCACGGTCGGCCAAATCGACTGGTACATCGACGACCGCAAAGCCGAAAGCACCTACACGACCCTGGCTGCAGGCGAACACAGCGTCATGGCCGTCGTCACCGACGCCGCAGACAACTCGAAGCAGTATATCGTCAAATACATCACCGTAAAATAGCATCCGCCATGAAACAGCTCAAATACCTCATACTGGTTTGCCTTGTCGCCGCAGCAGGCTGTTCGAAAGACAAAACCGAAGACCCGACGATCAAAGCCCAGCGCACTGCGCTGCAGAACACCGAAGCCGTCGGAATCTACCGCGGCGGCGAAGCGCTGCAGCTCTTCGACAAAGCCGCCCAGCAGCTGCTCGTCAATCCGTCGAAGCTGACATTCCGTATCCAGGACGACGCAGGCCTGAAATTTGTCAGCCTGCAGCTGGAGTCGATGCCCTCCGACGGACAGAAGGTCCGCGGCGCCTTCACCGACAACATGGGACTCAATATCGGCGGCATCGAAGATTTCGTGCTGCTCAAATCGGACGGGCAGCGCCTTTGGTTCTGGTCCGACAAAACGCGTGTGGGCTTCGTCTTCCCGCGTATAGGCATGTAACCGGAAAAACGCAGCGTGGAAAACTGGAAAAAGACATTCGCCGTCATTTGGAGCGGACAGCTGGCTTCGATCCTGAGCAGTTCGGTCGTAGCCTTCGCCATCATCTTCTGGGTGAGCCTCGAAACAGGCTCGGCCCAGGTGCTGGCGCTGGCCGCCATTGCCGGTATGCTGCCCCAATCGCTGCTGGGTCCTCTGGTCGGCGTCTATGTAGACCGCTGGGACCGTAAATGGACGATGATCCTGGCCGACAGCTTCATCGCGCTCTGCACTTTTCTGCTCGCCGTACTTTTCTGGCTCGATATCGCCCGAATGTGGCATATTTACGTGCTGCTGGCCTGCCGCTCCGTAGGTTCGGCTTTCCACACCCCTGCCATGCAGGCGTCGGTGCCGCTGCTCGCGCCCAAGCAGCAACTGACGCGCATCGCCGGCATCAACCAGATCATCAGTTCGCTGTCGAATATCATCGGTCCCGCGTTCGGCGCCCTGCTGATCAACCTGACGGGCATCGGCAACATCCTGCTGCTGGATGTCGCAGGAGCTTTTATCGCCTGCACCACCCTGCTCTTCGTCCGCATCCCCAACCCCGAGCGCAGCACCACGCAGGCACCCAGTCTCTGGCGCGAATTCCGCGAAGGGTTCAGCGCCATGCACGCCATTCCGGGCATGGGCTGGTTTTTCACCCTGGCGATCCTCGTCTGGTTTTTCATCATGCCCGTAGGCGTGATGTTCCCGCTGATGACGCTGCAGCACTTCGGCGGCGGAGCCTACGAAATGAGCCTTATCGAGATCGTGTGGGGCGGCGGCGCACTTATCGGCGGCGCCGTCATGGGCGCCCGCACCTACCGCGTCAACCGCATCGTGCTGATAAACCTGATGTACCTGACCATCGGACTGCTGTTCGCCGCTTCGGGCATGCTGCCGCCTACGGCATTCGCGCTCTTCGCCGCCCTTTCCCTGATCGAAGGCATCACGAGCAGCGTCTTCAACTCGTCGTTCGTCTCCGTAATCCAGAGCCGCATCGACGCAGGGGTGCTGGGCCGCGTCATGTCGCTGTATTACAGCTTCGGACTGCTCCCCTCGGCGATCGGACTGCTCGGCACGGGATTCCTCGCCGAGCATGTCGGCCTGACGACGACCTTCGTCATCGCGGGCACGGTCATCTGCTGCATCGGACTCGCCGCATTCTGCATCCCTTCGGTCATGCGGCTCGACAAGCGGCCGTCCTGATACGTCACATACCGACATAAAAAAAGAGCGATGCCGAAAAGCACCGCTCTTTTTTATCGGATAAAATTCCTTAAATCGTCACGACATGACCGTTGTAAGTGATCGTCTGACGAAGTCTGGTGCCGTCCACGCTGAATTCCACGATAACGTCCTTCGCCGGATAAAGACTCGGGTTGTAACCGTCGCCCAGCGACGCTTCGACCTTGCCGCCGTACAGGCGCGAGGAGGAGTAATATTCGCCGTTGGTCATCCGGAAACTCATCGTCGTCGCCGAAACACCGTCATAGGTATTGAACGTCCGGCCCGAAGCCGTGCCGTTGACCATGAACTTTTTGCCGGCGCAGTCCGTATAGGTGAAATTCACGTTCTCGGGCTTCACCGTAAATTTGCCGTTCCAGTTGGAGGTCAGGTCCTCGGTCTTGCCGACATAAGACTGCTGAGCGGCCAGACCGATTCCGTATGCGCTCGCCGACCCGACGAAATAGAGCGTCGTCGAACCGCCTGTCAGCGTAATGGCCTGCATGTCGCCGCCCGAGTAACCCATCGTCAGTTTATCCTCGAAGGTAACGATCCACGGTTTGCTCTCCGTAGCCCCGCTCAGAAGCGGTGCGTCGTTGGTATTGACCAGCAACACGCCCTTGCGGACATAGGTGTCGATGTCCGCGTAATCGGAATCGAACGTGATTTTGTAACCGTTCGCCGTGGACTCGACTTTCGCGTTGCCCATCAGTTGTCTTTTCAGCAGTGTGCTGCTGCTGCCGACCGTCACTTCGTCGATCGTTTTCTGCTGTCTGTCGGCCTCGGCCACCAGCATCGCCAGACGCATGCCGAAATCGGCCTGCTGCATCGACACGATATTCTGATTCATGGCACCGGTGTAAATGTTAAGTCCCGGTTGTACGGGTTTCAATTTCTTGTAGGTGTCGTCTTCCTTCATACACCCGCTAAAAACCAGCGACATAGCCACCGCTGCTACGAATAAAACTTTTTTCATCATAAGAGTTTTAATACTAAATTATGCGATATAAACGTATAAATGCGAAAAATACTGCGTCGGAGCGCAAAAAAAATGCACATTTATTCGATTTTTTGCCAATAGACCGAACGGCTGAATCCCAGCAGCGATCCTTTGACGCGCAGAGTCCGGTCGTCCTCGAACGACACTTCGACCTTGTAGCTCTTGCCTTTGGTCGGGTCGTACACGCGCCCGCCGTTCCAGACGCCCTTCTCCGCGTCGTATTTCACACCGTCCACCACCACGACCCGGTCCGCACGCCCGGCGCGCTTCGCCTTGTCGGGATTCTTCACGTCGAGTTTGGGAGTCCCGTCGGGGTTGTTCGGATTCCTGAGCCAAATGATCTGCCCGCGGTAGGTGCCGTCGGGCCGGCGCGTGAACTCCACCTTGGATTCCTTGCCCTCTTCCACGGCCTTGTAAATCCCCACTATCCTGTCCGCATCCTGCGCCGCGGCTCCCGCAGCCGTAAAGAGCGTGGCAGCCAGCACGATCAGCTTTTTAAAAATCGACCTCATCGTTTTCCAAGTTTGATTGCGGGCCAAAGGTACGAATATTTCACTTTTTTTCACTATATTGCCCTTGTTATGTACAATATTTGAGGAATGAAACCAAAACTCTTGTTGCTTATGTCCATCCTTTCACTGTTCGGCTGCGGAAAGAAAGCAGCGCCCGAATATCCCTCCGACACGCTGACCACGCGCGACGGCACGCAAATCACGATCACCTTCTTCCGGCACGCCTCGCTTTCGATCGAGGTCGGCGGCAAATACATCTACGTCGATCCCGTCAGCGGCTACGCCCGATACGCGGCGCTGCCGAAAGCCGACGTGGTCCTGATTACCCATTCGCATTACGACCATCTGGACGTGGCCGCCGTCGAAGCGATCCAGACGCCGCAGACCGAGATCCTCTGCGACCGCACTTCGGCCGAAGCCTTCGAAATGAACTGCTACACGATGCGCCCGGGCAGCGTCGCCACGCCGCGCGACTACCTTAAGGTCGAAGCCGTGGCCGCCTACAACACCACCGACGGACACCTGCAGTTCCACCCCAAAGACCGCGAGGACTGCGGCTATATCCTTACCGTCGGCGGCACACGCATCTACATTGCAGGCGACACGGAACCTACGCCCGAACTGAAAGCGCTCAAGCATATCGACATCGCATTCCTTCCGGTCAATCAGCCCTACACGATGACCGTGGACCAGGCCGTCGAAGCGGTCAAGGCGATCCGCCCGGCAATCTTCTATCCCTACCACTACGGCGAGGTCGAGGAGAAAACCGACACCGCCCGACTCGCCCGCGAACTGGAAGGCGTAACCGAAGTCCGCATACGGCCGATGGAATAAGCCCGGAGTCCCGGAAAAACCAAGCCGGGAACCCATCTCCGGAAAATCACACCGGAAAACCCACCCATGAAACCAGGATCGGGAAACCACGCCGGAAAGCCCCTCCCGGGAGCAGATGCTCTCCGGCCGCGGCGATTCCCCGGAAAAGAAAAAAGGAGCGCTCCGCAAACGAGCGCTCCTTTTTCGGCTAAACACAACCGGTTTATTTCTCTTTGCGTGAGAGCGCCCGCTCCACGATGAACGAGACGACCAGCCCGAGTCCTCCGAAGAAGAGGATCGAACCTCCGTACACCACGCTCCGCACCTCATAGGAAGCGTCGTAACAGCTCCAGTTCAGCAGCATAAACCCGAAGAGCAGTCCCAGCCCCAGCCCCAGCAGCAGGCAGCCCGTCTTAAAGGCTCCCGAAGTCACTCCCGAAACCGCCCGCACGGGAACCGGCGCAGCCGTGCGGATTCCCATCGGCATAAGTTTCAGGTAGTCGATCAGGGCGTTTCCGTCCATTTTTTCGATAATCATGCGGCGTTCGCGGCGGCAGATAATCAATTCGAAGAGCTTGTAGATACCCAGCGTAACGGTGGCTACGACAACAATAGGAATAAGGAAATCAAACATAATTTTAAGTATTAAAAATTAATAAATTCGTTTTTGCGATCTTTTGCCCGAAACAAACTCCGGCTCAGACAGGATACGCCTCCGGCAAAAAATGGGAACAGGTTTTTCTTTTTGCCGTCCGGCTTTCGCTATCTTTGTCCTGTTAGACGCAGTTTGCGGAAAAAGGTTACAACCCCGAAAAAAAATGCCGTCACGTGTAACCTTTTCCGGCTCTCCGCGTCTAAACAGACAGTTATGCAGCAACAGGAGGAACAGGAACTGATCCGACGGATCGTAAACGGAGAAACCGATCTGTACGCCATCTTCGCCGAACGCTACGGGCGGGTGGTCTACACGCTGGTCTCCCGCATCGTCGGTTGTCCCGAAGACGCCGAAGAGCTGGCGCAGGACGTTTTCCTGAAGGCGTTCCGCAGCCTGCACCGTTTCGACGCCCGCAGTGCGTTCCCGACGTGGCTCTTCCGCATCGCCTACAACACGGCCGTCTCCGAAACACGGCGCAGGAAGCGCGAATGGGCCTGCATCGACGAAAAACGGCTGGCCAGCCTGCCCGACAGCGACGCCGACCGGCTCGACGGCTGGGAGCAGAAGCAGGAGCATATCGACGCGCTGACCCGCGCCGTCGAACTGCTCGAACCCGAAGAGCGGGCGCTCGTGTCGCTCTTCTATTACGAAGAACGCCCTGTCAGCGAATGCGCCCAAATTACCGGCCTGACGGAAACCAACGTCAAAGTCCGGCTGCACCGCATCCGCAAAAAATTATATATACTGGTAAACACGCAACTGCATGGACACGAAACATAGCATCATCCGCCGCGCATTGGAACAGGCCCCGGGCACACAGCTGCCCGAGGGTTTTTCCGCACACCTCATGGAACGCATCCGGCGCGAATCGGCGCGCCGCGAAAAGCGCGAAACATGGCTGCTGGTCCTCTCCGGCATCGGCTGCCTGGCCGCGCTGATCGCGGGCATCGGCTGGTATTTCTTCTATGAGCCGGGCGTGGGACTTCAACTGCCCGCGCTGCCGAAACTGCCCGCATTTCCCGAGCTGCCGGCGCTTCCCGACCTGCCCGCATTTCCCGACCTGGGCGCATTTATGAAACTGCCGGATATTTCCATTCCCGCCCCCCCGGCCGAAGAGGGCTGCCTGCCGCTGCTCTATATCTTTATCGCCGCGACTTTCCTCGGCCTGTCCGGGCT
>CAKVKI010000110.1 GCA_934754975.1 uncultured Alistipes sp.
GACCAGCGTTATAACTTCCATCCGGTTTTCGAGGGGGTTACGTATGTATGGGCCGGTGCGAAAGGCAACGACAGCAGTCCCAGCGAGCTGAGCGGCCCTGATTATTACATCCTGACCGAGAACTTGTTTACCGGGGATGCCTATGGTCCTGAGAAGTTTAAATTCCACAGCGATTTTAATGGTAAGAAAGTCGATATCACCTTGATTATGTCCGGTGACGTGGAGAATTGTACGCATGTAATCGAGATCGTCGGCTAAAAATAATTGAACCTATGAAAAATATACTGAATAAACTGGTTATTCTGCTGCTTGCGGGTTTTGCACTGGCTGCCTGTACCGAGCATACGGAATATGACGATACGGGCTTCAGCGCGGTTGAGAAACTGCACTATCCCTCGGACGGCTACGCCCTCGATCTGATCGAGCAGGCCGACGCCAACCTCTATTTCGAGTGGGAGGTCTCCAAAGTCGGAACTCCTGTCTACACCGTGGTTTTCCTCGATGCGGCCAAGAAGGAGATCGGCCGTTACCTGGCCGACAACAACGGGCAGAAATCCTCGCTGAAAATGCTCCACAGCCAGCTCAATACGATTGCCGGGGACGCCGGCATCGAGCCTGACGCCGCGGGCGACCTCTATTGGACGGTCTGCGCCGGGCTGGGCGGAGCCGAACTGCTTTCGCCGGCCGAGCCGCACAAACTCACCGTCAAGCGCTATGCTTCGATCGACGCGCCGTATCACCTCTACGTTACGGGCGAAGGCTCCGAGTTCGGCGAAGACCCTGCCGCAGCTAAACAGATGCGCGAACTGGGCGACGGCAAGTTCGAGATTTACACCATGTTCACCGGCTCGTTCAGCTTCATCAACCGCAACGCAGCGGGCAGCAAGCGTACGTTCGGCGTCGCCGAAGGCCGCCTGGTGGAAGGCGCCGACGCCGCAGGCACGGGCGACGGCGTTTACCGCGTATTGGTCGATTTCAAGGCGGGCGCCGTGAAGATGGAGAAGATCGAAAGCGTGAAGTACCATTGGTGCTGGACGCCCGATCCCGATGCCGTGATGGAATATGCCGGCAACGGTACCTGGAAGCGCGAGATCACCTGGGACGGCGACAACCGCTACCGTTTCGACGCGGTGATCGACGGCACGGATTATATCTGGGGCTATTCGTCGAGCAATATGAACGATTCGGACATGCCCGACGGCCTGACGGGTCCGCAGTATAAGCTGTCGATGCGCGAAACCGGCGATATCAATCAGTGGGACTACTCCTTCAAGCACATCGACGTGCTGAAGAACGTCACCTGCACGATCGTCGTGGACTGCTCGCCCGAAGCAGAAGCATACTACCACCGTTACGAATTCGATTTCGCGCCCGAAGCCACTCCCGTGACGCTGCTTTCGCCCGAGGACAATACGTCCGTCGAGCTGAATGCGCAGGCGGGCGCCAAGCAGACCTTCTCGTGGAACAAGCTTCCCGATTCGGACCCTGCGGGCAAACTGACGAGCTATACGCTGGTCTTCTATTCGGACGCCGCGCTGGAAAATGCCGTCGGCCGCAAGGAAGCGCAGTATAACGGCTCTGTGGACGTCTCCTTCTCCGAGCTGGAGTCGATCGCCGATGCGGCGGGCATTGCCGCCGAAGGCACGGGCGACCTGTACTGGGCCGTGGAGAGCAAACTGCTTTCGTGGACGGCGCTCTCTTCCGGCCGCAAGCTCACGGTTACCCGCATGAAGGGTATTCCCACCGCCGCCTACATTACGGGCGCCGCTTCGGAGTTCGGTTCCGGCTATCAGGCCCTCAAGGTGCTGGGCGCAGGCAAGTTCGAGATATTCACCAAGCTGACGACTGCCGGCGGCGGGTACAATTTCACCGACGGCGATACGGCCGACGCGCGCAAGTTCGTCGTCGAAGACGGCGCGATCAGGGAGAGCGCCGGAAGCGTCGTTCCGTCGGAGGAGGGCATCTATTACATCCTGCTGGACTTCGGTTCCGGCACGGCGAAATTCCAGAAGATCGAGAACATGCGTTACCTCTCGCCGAATGTCAAGAACCAGAATACGGACAAGCAGATCAAACTGCCCTACCAGGGCAACGGCGTCTGGTATGCCGCAGGCGTGGTGCCCTACCTGAGGGACTGGGACGACGACCGTTACTTCTACTGGGCCGAGGTGGACGGCGTGAAGACCAAGTTCGGCGCCAATCCCGGCATGTCGGGCGACCTGAACACCAAACCTTCCGAGGACGATACGCGCTTCCGCGTATTCTGGCCGATCGCCGAAGTGGACAGCGACGATGCCGGTGCGTTCAAGATGCTCCACGCTTACCGCGGCAACGACTCCAAACGGGTGAATATCAAGCTCAACATGAGTCCCGATACGGAACACTACTACAATTATATCGAGTATCTGGATTAACCAACTCTCCGGGGGTGGCGCATCCCGAAAGGCGTGCCCCCCCCCGGTTAATAAACGACAGACTTATGAAAAAATACATTTTAGCGCTTACCGCCGCGGCGACCCTGCTGGGAGCCTGCGAGGTGGACGACAAATACTACGGCAAAGAGGTGGTGGATCCGGCCGAGAAGCTCGCACCTGCTTACGAAGAGGACTGGACCGCCCATGCCGACAAGATCGACGAGAAGCTGATCGATAATTTCATGAACACCGACCGCGGTACCTTCTGGTCCACGGACGGCGACCGGGAAAGCGGTTCGACCTACTGCTACTGGCCGCAGGCTCATGCGATGGACGTGCTGATCGACGCCTACCTGCGTATTCCCGAGGGCGACGCCCGCCGCGACACCTATGCGGGTTACATGTCCAGGTGGTACGACAACAAAGGCAACAACTACGGCAACAGCTATTGGGGTACTTACGGTTTCGGCAACGGTTACACCGACGACTCGGAGTGGATTATCCTGACGCTGATCCGCATGTACGAGGCTACCGGGGTGCAGAAGTACCTCGACGCCGCGGCCGCGACCTACAAGGAGACGGTGATCGCCCGCTGGACCGACGACGAGAACGGCGGTGGCATTCGCTGGAGCTTCGATAAGGAGAACAGCAAGAACGCCTGCTCGAACGGTCCGGGCGCCCTCTGCGCTATGCGCCTGTGGGCCAACAGCCCCGAAGGAGCCGAGAGGGATCAGTATCTGGCCGATGCGAAGAAGATTTACAACTGGCTCAGCTCGACGCTCTACAATCCGCTGACGGGCGCCGTGGCCGACAACATGAAGAACGGCGTAATCAACGGCGGTGCGCTGACTTATAACCAGGGCACGTTCCTGGGCGCCGCGCACGAACTTTACAAAGCTACGGGCGACGCCAAATACATGACCGACGCGGCACGCGCGGCACGCTACACCATAAAGTCGATGGTGACCAACGGGGTGCTGAACAACGAGGGCTCGGGCGACAACGCGCTTTTCAAAGGGATTTTCGTCCGCTACGCGATGAACGTCTGGAAAGACGCTTCGGTCGATAAGGCCGATGCGGGTCTGCGGCGCGAGATCGAGGAGTTCCTGATCTACAACGGGCTGGTCTGCTGGCGCGACGGCGTGGACAAGTCGGAGGGATCGAAGTGGTTCTTCGGTTCGTTCTGGGGCGCTCCCGGTTCGTCGTGGGACGGCCGCCTGAACGAGCAGGTCAGCGCTTCGACGATGATCGAGGCCATGGCGCTGCTGATCGAGTAGGGCGCAAGGTCCTCAGGACAGGAAAGAGAAAGAGCGGGTTTCGGCCCGCTCTTTCTTCGTTTGATATGCTCCGCCGGATGCCATGTCGTAGCTGTGCCGGCTGTTATGCCGGAACTTCGCCGGATGTGATGTCGTAGCTGTGGCGGCTGATATGCCGGAACTCCGCTGGATACTATGCCGGAGATTCGCTGGGCGTTATGCCGACTGCCCGGTCGCATCTTCGCTCTCTTCGCCCACCTCCTGCCGGATCTGCGAGAGCTTCTCCTTGCGGTAGACTTTGGGCGTGCAGCCGTATTTGGCGGCGAAGCATTTGAAGAAGGTGCCCCGGTTTACGAAGCCTGCCTTGTAGATGATTTCGTCGATCGAGAGTTTCGTGGTCGTGAGCAGTTGTTCGGCCTTGGCCAGCCGGTACTCCTTGATGATGCTGGTCGGCGTCTGGTTGAGGATGCCCTCCAGGCGGCGGTAGAGGTTGCGGATGCTCACGCCCAATTTGTCGGCGATGAATTTGGTCGAGATCTCCGTGTTAGAGATGTTGTCGTTGATAATCTTCAGCATCCGGTCGATGAACTCCTTGTCGTCCTGGTGGAGCATGCGCCCGTCGGAAAGCTCGAAGGCGCTGATCGAGGACTTGTAATAGTCCTTGAGCGATCGGTTGCGCCGGAGCAGCTGCTCGGTCACGGCTTTGAGGTATTCGACGTTGAACGGAAGCGTCAGGCAGATGTCCGCGCCCGATTCCACGCCCTTGATGCGCTCGTCGATCTGCTGGGCCGTCGAGAGCAGGATGACCGGGATGTGCGAGGTCAGCTTGCCCTGCTTGATGAACTGAATGAGCGACAGGCAGTCGGACTGCTCGGAGAGCGCGTCGCAGATGACGATGTCGGGGTGCATCTGTTTCAGCAGCTCGATCATTTCGGTTTTTCCCGACGGCATCTTGATGTTGTAGTCCGCGGCGAAAAGCTCGGCCACGAAATTCATGATCTCCGAATTGTCGTTGACGATGAATACCGTCCTGCGGTTTTTGTCGAACGTAAATTCGCGCTGCGTCACGGTCGGGAGCGGCAGCCCGTACTCTTTGACGATCGGCACGATGTTGTCTGCGGCCGGGGCGTTCTCGGGCGTGACTTTCAGCTGCGGGAGCAGCACGGTGAAGGTCGTCTGCGCGTTGGGGGTGCTTTCGACCCTGATTTCGCCCTGCATGCGGACCACGATGCTGTGGCAGATCGCCAGACGCAGGTCGCCCTGAAACGAGAGTCCGCGTTCGCTCTTGCGTTCGAAATAATCGAGTACGCGGTAGCGGTCGAAAATCGCTTCGATATCTTCGAGATTGACGCCTACGCTGTCATTGGAGGCCGAAATGAGGAGTTTGCCGTTGTCGTTGCGGATCGTAAGGCTTACCGTGCCGTTGTAGGGCGTGTGTTTGAAGGCATTGGACAGCAGGGTGTTGAGAATCGTCGAAAGTCCCTCGCGGTCGGTCGGCCATACGAGGTTGCGCTCGATATCCAGCTGGCAGTGGATGCTGTTCTGCTGCGAATATTCGCCGAAGGTCTCGGCCATGCTCTGCGCGATATCGGCCACGGGCACCAGTTCGATGTTTTCGCTTTCGTCGTTCTGCCCCGTGCGGATGCCGCGGAACTCGTGGAGCATGTAGATCAGGTCGTGCAGTTTCGAGACGTTCTGCCGGATGGTCTGCGCGTATTTGAGAACATAGGGGTCCGCTTTGCGGTAGGCGAGTATCTGCTGGCAGGGGGCCGATATCATCGTCAGCGGCATCGACAGCTCCTGCGTGATGTTCGAGAAGAAGCGCATCTTCGACTCGTAGACCTCTTCCTTGCGCCGGATTTCGAGCCGCTGCAGCTTCTCGGCGCGGCGGCGGCGGTAGCGGAGCAGGTAATGGCGGATGACGCCCCCGATGACGGCCAGCATCAGCAGCACGTAGAGACATTTGGCCGCTGCGGTCGCATACCACGCCGGTTTGAGCCGTATCGGCAGCGAATAGACCGGACTTTCGGCCCCGGTGATGTTGTTGCGGTAACGCACGTCGAGCCGGTAGGAGCCGGCAGGAAGATCGGCGAACGAGAGCTGCGACGACGCGCTGACCCACTGGTCGTTGTAGCCGTCCAGGCGGCTGTAGTAGGTGTAGTTGCTGCCGTTCACGTAGTCGAGCGCCGAGACCGTGATCTCGAAGATGCGCTGTCCGTGCCTGAGCGTCAGCACGCCGTCGCGGGAGAGCATGTCGCCGATGTTGCGGATGCCGTCGTTGAGCCGGATGTCGCGGAACAGCATCGGCGGATTGTACTCCTGTTCGCGGAAGCCCGTCTCCTCGATGCTCACCAGGCCGTTGATGCCGCCGAAGAAGAGGATGCCCGTGCGCGGGTCGGCGAAACAGGCGCCGTCGCTGTATTCGATGGTGTTCAGCCCGTACGAATAACCGTAAGTCACCACATAGCCCGTGCGGGGCGAATACTGCACCAGACCGCGGTTGGTACTCAGCCAGAGATCGCCCTTGCGGTCTTCGAGAATCCCGTGTACGGTGTTGCGGATGCCCGGGACGAGCGATGTCGAATCCTGCCTGAATTCGATCAGTCCGCCGCTCGTGCCGAACCACATGGTGCCGTCGCCGCTGCGGTGGATGGCGAAGATGTCGTTGGCGATGGCGCTGCGGCCCTCGTCGAATTTGAAGACTTCGCTGCTGTCGCCGGCGATGTCGTAGCGGACCGCGCCGCCGCCGCGGTTGCCGAACCACATCGCCGAATCGTTTTCGGGGTAAAGCGTGAAGAAGAAATTTTTGATCTCCAGTTCGTCGTTGAAATGCAGTTGTTCGACCCCGCGTATCGAGGGTTGCGCCGCCGTGCCGCCCAGCGTTACGCGGAATACGCCGCAGCCCACCGTGGCGACCCACAGCGTGTCGGGCGAAGTCTCGTACAGGGCGTGTATGTATTTGAGCGGCGCCGGGGTGCGGAGCGTGCGGATGCGCCGGTCGCGGTACGAATAGTAATTCAGCCCTTCGCCGTCGGTGCCGATCCACAGCAGGTCGCGTTTGCTCCGTGCGAAGGCGTATACCGAGTTGTCGAGCAGTTCGCTGTTGTTCGCCGTGATCTGCTGTACGTGCGCCGGGGAGAATTCCTTGCGGTGGTAGAAGTCGGCGATCCGCAGGATGCCTTCGCCCTTGGTGGCTATCCAAAGCGTCTGCTGGTCGTCGATGTAAAGCGCGCGGACGGGCTTCGAGAGGTTGTAGGGCAGTTCGTTGAAGGTGATCGAGCGGAACGCCGTGGCGTTGCGCGTGTGCTGGTAGAGTCCCTGTCCGTCGGTGCCGATCCACACGATCTCCTGCCGGGCGTCGCGCAGCAGCGAGAATACGCCGCAGGGGATGTTGATGTGTTCGGTGGCGTATTTCACGCTTTGTTCGGGCGTGGTGCGCAGCCGGATGACGCCGTTGGTGTAGAACGAGACGATGTAGTCGCCGCCGTCGCGGACGATGCTCGACACGCTGCCCATGCGCGCCATCTCGTCGCTCATGTCTTTGTTGTAGATCAGGCGGCGTTCCCGGATGTCGAATTCGTAGAATATGTGTTTTTCGTCGATGAAGAAGCCGCTGCCGTTTTCGGCGAACGCGTATTCGGGGTTCGAGACCGTGGGGAACCTTTCGGGCTGTCCGATGCCGATGCGGTCGTTGTTCCCGTCCGGGAATGTGACCGGTATGCGGAAGATGCCTTTGCGGGAGAATACCCACAGGGCGCCGTCGTCGTCCAGCTGCATGGCGAGGATGTCGGCGTAATCGATACCGGACATGGGCTGTACGGAACTGAACCGGCGCGTCGCCGGATTGTAATAGCTGAATTTGTTGTCCTGCGTGACGACGATCACCTCGTCGCTGCGGCGTGTCACGATTCTGTACATCCCCTGGAAGTCCGGGTGGCGTTCGACCCGCTTGCTGTCGGGGTCGAAGAGGTCCAGTCCGTAGTTGGTGCGGATCCAGAAGAGCGAGTCGGCGGTGACGGCGATCTCCTCGATGAGGTTTCCCGACAGCGGGGTTTCTCCACCCCAGTCGTTCGGAAAGAGCCGCATCCGCTCTCCGTCCCACATATTCAGGCCGTCGCAGCTTCCGACCCAGATGAATCCGTGCTTGTCCTGGGCCAGCGAAAGTATGGCGTTGTTCGATATCCCTTCGCGGCTCGATATCTGCCGCAGGTTGCTCGCATGGGCTGTCGTACAGAACAGCAGAAGCAGCCAGGCCAGACCGGTTTTTGGTTTCATGGGAGGTTTCGGTTAAACAGTTTGAACTTTTTTGTGCAAATTTATGCAAAATACGGCTGAAATCAGATAAATATTGTGGCAAAACGACCTGAAAACAGACAAAATTTGTATTTTTGTAACTGCAGAATTAGGCCCGAAGCCATGATTTAGAGGGACCAGGGTGCGAAAATGCCTGCTCGGGAGCGTTTGGCACGTATCTGTACTATTTCTTCATGGATACGGACTGCCGATTCCCCGGCGTTTTCTAATTTTGTTAGCGAAAACCTGAAACCTGTATGACCTGCATGAAAAAAATCGTACTCCTGTCGCTGGCCCTTTTCGCCGTTGCGGCGCTCCGTGCCGAAGGCCCGAAAGATTGGGCGCAATACGGACGTTACGAGCGTCAGAACGCCGGGCTGGCGGGCAAGCCTGTCGAGGCGGTCTTCATGGGCAACTCCATTACCGACAACTGGATTCGCACCGATCCCGATTTTTTCGAACGCAACGGTTTCATCGACCGCGGCATCAGCGGCCAGAC
>CAKVKI010000111.1 GCA_934754975.1 uncultured Alistipes sp.
AAATAAACAGAAAGATGTGTAAAACATATCAAAGATAAAAGAATTAGTTACCTTGACCGATTCCCACCCCTGCGAATAAATGGGCAATTATTGTGCCGTTTCCGAGTATATGAGTGAACAGAAAAATATAAATATCCGTAACAAGCGCGCGACGTTCGACTATGAGATTCTGGAAGAGTACGTTGCGGGCGTCGTGCTGGTCGGCACCGAGATCAAGTCGATCCGTGCGGGCCGGGCTTCGCTGACCGATTCGTTCTGCTATTTCGACCGCGGCGAGCTTTGGATCCGCGGCGTCAATATCGCCGAGTACGCGTGGGGGACCTGCAACAACCACACGCCGCGCCGCGACCGCAAGCTTTTGCTCAACCGCCGCGAACTGGACAAACTCCAGCGCGCCGGACAGGACCGGGGCCTTACGATCGTGGGCCTGCGCATGTTTCTCAACGAGCGCGGACTGGTGAAGATCGTCATCGGACTTGCCCGCGGCCGCAAAACCTACGACAAACGCGAATACCTGAAAGAAAACGATGCCAAGCGGGAGATCGACAAGGCGATGAAAAACTACAAACGATGATACGAGCCCTTTTTCTGGATGTGGACGGTACGCTGATCAGTTTCAATACGCATGAAATTCCCGCTTCGGCGCGCCGTGCATTGACGCAGGCGCATAAGCGCGGCGTACGGCTTTTTATCGCCACGGGACGCGCCGCGAACGACCTCGGACCGCTCGAAGGAATTCCTTACGACGGCGTGGTTTCGCTCAACGGCGCCCGTTGCGTGGCGGCCGACGGCCGTGTCGTCAGCCTGCATCCGATTCCGCGGGCCGATTTTGAACATGCTTTGGCGCTCTCCGGGGAGCTGGGCTTTGCAATGGCGCTCGAATTGGAAGAGGGCGTTTTCGTCAATCGCGTGACGTCCGAAGTCGAGCGGGTCGCGCATATGGTGGCGCATCCGGTTCCCGAACAAACCGACCTGCGCGAACTTTTCGGCCGGGTCGAATGTTGCCAGCTCTGCTTCTACTTCGATGCGCAGACCGAGCGGCGGGTTATGGCCGAGCTGCCGACGCTCGTGGCGAGCCGCTGGTGCCCGATTTTCGCCGATGTCAATGTCGCCGGCATCGACAAGGCGACCGGAATGGAAGAGTTTATGCGCAGTTACGGCTTTTCGGCGGCCGAGGTCGCGGCTTTCGGCGACGGCGGCAACGACGTGGCGATGCTGCGTGCCGCAGGTGTCGGCGTGGCGATGGGCAATGCCTGCGACGAAGCGCTGAACGCCGCCGATTACATCACCGCTTCGGTCGATGACGACGGTATCGCAAAGGCGCTGGCGCATCTGGGGGTGATTTGACGGGCGTCAGCGGAATTTTTGTCACGGAAACGGCGTGAAGCTTTTTTCCGCGGAGCCGCTTTGAAAAATGGATTTGTGGATGACGCCGCGGGCGGCGTATGAGCCGGCCGGAGCGGACCGGAAGTTGAGGAAGTAAATTGCAAAATCATATGAGTCTTATTCTTTGTATCGAGACCGGCACGGACGTTTGTTCGGTCGGTATTGCGAAAGACGGGGAGCTGCTTTCGCTGCGTGAGAGCGACGAGGGGCGCGACCACGCCCGCAAGGTCGGCGTGTTCGTCGATGAACTTTTGCGCGAAACGGGCATTGCGCCCGACGAACTGGATGCCGTGGCGGTCGGCAAAGGTCCCGGGTCCTATACGGGACTGCGTATCGGCGTGTCGTTCGCCAAAGGACTGTGCTACGGTTTGCAGAAGCCGCTGATCGCCGTGGGATCGCTCGATGCGCTGACGGAAGTCGCCCGCGAAGATTACGAGGCGGGTATCCTCTCCGTAGCCGATTGGGACCGCGCGCTGCTGTGCCCGATGGTCGATGCCCGCCGCATGGAGGTTTATGCGCAGGTTTTCGATGCGGAGGGCCGCCCGCAGAACGAGGTTTCGGCCGAGGTGATCGATGCCGGCAGTTTCCGGGAATTTCGGTCGCAGGACCGTCCGTTCGTGATTTTCGGCAGCGGCGCCCGCAAATGCGCCGACATCCTTCCCGACGCCGGGTTTATAGAGGTCGCCCCTTCGGCCCGCGGCCTTGCCCGATTGGCGCAGCAGGCGCTCGATGAAGGCCGCACGGAGGACATCGCTTATTTCGAACCTTTCTACCTGAAAGATTTCGTCGTCACGACTTCGAAGAAAAGTTTGTTCTAGTCCGACCGTTAATATATGACTGAGGCGGAATTGGTAAAGAGCCTGTCGGAACGGTTTTATTCGGATTTCGCCGATACGGTGGCCCGGCGGGTGCGCGACGCGGATGCGGTGGAGCTGCTCTATGCGGTGGCGACTTCCCCGTACGGGACCCTGCCGAAGCCGGTGAGGCATAAAGTGTCGTTCCGGAGCGCCTATGTACTCGAAAAAATCTATTTCGCGGCTCCCGATGCGTTCATGCCCTTTGCCGGGGCGTTCTGCGACAAGGACTTTCCCGATTGTACGGACCCGAGCGCACAGCGTCATTTCGCAAAGATCATGGCCGATTTGCTGGGACGTTATACGCCCGATTCCTCTTCGCTGGACCGGATCGCCGAGACAGCGGCGCAGTGGGCCGTCGATTCCGGCTCGAAGGTCGCGGTGCGGATCTGGGCCGTCGAAGTGCTGAAACACTGCCGTGAGCGGGTCGGCTGGGTCGCGGAGTCGTGGGACGACGTCATCGGGACGATGGGGCGCGATGCGACGCCGGGCATCGAATGCCGGATGCGCAAAAGCTGGAAACAGGGCCGGAACGACAGAACCTGAAAAATAACCCGGGATGAGTCCGGAGCATGTAAAACCTCGTAAAACAAAATCCCCGCGACGCAAGTTCGCGGGGATTTCTTATTCCGGTATGTCGTCCGGTTATTTCACGCTGCCGATCACGGCCTTCAGGCGCTGCTTGAAGTTGTCGCCGATAATCGTCATGGAATCGGTCTTTTCGAACAGTGCGGCCTTGTTCTTCGCATAGGCTCCGATGAATTCGGCGATGCGGAACGGCTCTTCGAGGATGAAGTTCGGACACTGCGAAACGCGCAGATACTCCTCGGGCAGCATCAGGTACGGCTCGCTGTGGGCGCCCTGCTCGGTCTTGAATTCGACGGTCAGGTCGAGACAGCGTTTGAAGACGCCGCTCATGCCGTACAGGTCGGCCTGGTGCGCCGTCGCATAGTCGTCGAACGCGAGTTCGATCTCCACAGGAGCGTCGCAGGCCGTCGTGCTCGTGTAAACCACCGGTGCGAGCGTGTAACCGTCGTAAGTCCACTCTCCGGCTTTCGGGAAGCGCGAGTAGGCCAGTTCTTTGCCGTTGATCTTTACCGACTTGGGCGGGAATACGGCCGGGAAGCGCAGTTCATAGCTGCGGTTGTCGGAAGCGCCCGCATACGAACCCTCGCGGGGCGAAATGCGTACGCGCAGCGTGTTGCCCTCCTGCTTTTTGGTGACCGTCGTCACGGCGTAGTTCGTCTTGTACTGCTGGCTCATGCCGTCGTCCTCGTAGTGGCGCAGTTCCCCGTCGCCGCCCGGAATGAAGGTCAGCACCAGCGTGTCGCACGGCTGCTGGAGGTTTTTTACCGTCGCAGGGTTCATCGGAATGATCGAGCCGGCTTTGGCGTAATAGGGATTCTCCGCCAGCGTGTATTGCAGCTCTTCGGTGCGGCCGCCTTCGTACATCGAACCGGTCGCGCAGTCGAACCACTCCCCTTCGGGAAACCAGATCGTGCGGGGGGCCAGACCCGTTATGCTGTCCACCGGCTGCGTAATGGTCGTGGCGAGGATGTCGTTGCCGAACATGAACTGTTCGGGCGTCTCGTACGCCTTGTCCGCTTCGGGGTAGTCGTAGTACATCGGGCGGCACATGCCTACGCCCGTGTCGTAATTCTCGCGGGCCGCATTATAAATATAGGGTGCCAGCGTGTAGCGCAGGCGGATGGCGTCGCGCATGAGGAACATATGGTCGGGGAAGCACCAGATGCAGCGTTCGATGCGCGGGTCTTTGGTCGAGTGTGTCTTGAAAATCGGAGTGAAGACGCCGTACTGCAGCCAGCGCGTGTAAAGTTCCGGGTCGGTCGCCTTCTGCGCCTTATGGAACATGTGGCCGCCGATATCGTGGCCCCACCAGCCGTAATTGACGTTCGAAGCCGTGGCCGTAAAGAAGGGCAGGTAGGCGAGCATGGACCAGGTGGCGTAGGTGTCGCCCGAGAATGCAAGCGGATAGCGGTGGCTGCCCAGACCGCCCCAGCGGTGGTAGATGAAGGGGCGCAGTCCGGGGTTCTGGCGCTCCGCATGGTTGAAGAAAGTGTGGTTGAGCCAGAACGTGTTGCTCAGTCCGGGGGTGTATTTCGACTCTTTCCACTGCTGCCAGTCGAGCCACCAGAAATCCACGCCGTCGCGCTCCATCGGTTCGAGTACGGTTTTGAAATAGGCGTCGGCCCACTTCTGCTCGTCAATCCTGAACGGTACGCTCTTGCCTTTCTCCGGCCACTCGTATTCTTTGGTAAAGTCGTCGTAAACAGCTTCGTAAGGCTGGATACCTGAAGCGGGATGGAGGTTGAGCGCCACTTTCAGGTCTTCATTCTCGGTCCACTTGAGGAAGTTTGCGGGCGAGGGGAACAACTCCTTCTGCCACGTGTAGCCTGTCCAGCCGATGCGCTGTCCGTATTCGTCCTTCGGCGAATTGCTCTTGCGCAGGCCCCAGGTCTCGTGCCAGTCCATATCGACGATCAGCACGTCGATCGGTACGTCCATCGATTTGAGTTTATTCACCAGATCGATGAATTCGTTGTCCGAATACTGCCAGTAGCGGCTCCACCAGTAGCCCAGCGTATATTTCGGAGGCATCGGCGAGCGGCCTGCGATCAGCGCGTAGTCGGCCAGCGCCTGCTTGTAGTCGTGTCCGTAAGCGAAAAGGTAGAGGTCCTGGCGGTCGCCTTCGGGACGCGCTTCGACCCACTCTTCCCATTTGGAACCGTCGGGCGTCAGCACATGACGCTGCGAATCGTCGATCAGGGACCAGCCCGCGCGGGAGAGGATTCCCTGTTCCATCGGCTCCTTGAGTTTCGAACCGTCGGCGCCGTCGAGCGTGCGGGTCGTACCCAGCAGGTTCTGCGGATCTTCCATGCCGGGAGTCCAGATCACCTCCCTGCCGTTGAGTCGGAAGACGGCTTTCAGGTTTTTGTCGCTGAATTTGCCGTTTTTGAGATACGTAAGCGTCAGGGCCGGGGTGGTGATCGTGAGTTTCGATTTGCTTTCGCGGACTTTGAATTCGGGAACCGGGGTCGCGCGATTGACGAACGTCAGCGTCGCACGGTCTTCGAACTGTCCGTCGGCGCTCCACTCCATGCGGATTATCTGCGGCGTAAGCACTGTGAACCGGGCGTTTCCCGAAGTTACGACGGCTTTGGCGTCGGCTTTCGGGTTGTCTGCGATGGCAGGCGACAGCGCGCAGGCGAGCGCCGTCAGAAAGGCGAAAATTCGTTTCATCTTTATTTGGTTAGCTTGGTTACCGGGTAAAGATACGTAATTCAGAATGAATCCGCAAATATTTTATTTCGAAACGAAAATTATTGGTTTCGGAAAGTAAGCCTATTCGCGGAGATTTTCCGTATCCGCAGCGGTCGTATCGGCTTCTGCCGCGGATTCCGGTGCGGAGAGAGTTGCTGGGTCTTCGTCCGCTCCGGCGATTTCGAGCGTGCGGGCCGAATGGCGTTTCTTGGTTTGCAAGCTCGCCGTTTTGCGCAGCCGCTCCCCGACGCGGACGATGTTGTCGTTGCCCGTGCAAAGCCGCTTGTGGGCGTCTTCGTATGCGTCGCGGGCCTTGTCGAGCGCCGTGCCGACCCCTTCGAGCGATGAGGTGAAGGCCACCAGCTGTTCGTAGAGTTTCAGTCCGCAGGCGGCGATCTCCTTGGTGTTCTTGTCCTGGTCGTTGTATTTCCAGAGGTCGGCCACCAGCTTGAGCAGGGCGAACAGGTTGGTCGGCGAGGAGACGATGACTTTTCGGTCGTAGGCGTCCGCCCAGATCGCCGGATCGTTCTGCAGGGCGGCGAGGAATGCCGGTTCGTTGGGGACGAACATGATGACGAAGTCGGGCGAGTTGAGCCGCCGCTGGTACTCCTTGCGGCCCAGTTCGGCGACGTGCTGGCGCACCGACGCCACATGCGCCGCGAGGTGGCGGCGGCGCTCCTCTTCGCTTTCGGCCGAAGTATAGCCGACGAACGCTGTGAGCGAAACTTTCGAGTCGATGACGATGTCCTTCTTTTCGGGCAGGTGCAGTACCACGTCGGGACGCAGGTTGCGGCCCTCTTCGTCCTTGATGTTGTACTGAGTTTGGTAATGGATGCCTTTGATCAGGGCCGAACTGTCGAGGATCGTTTCGAGCAGCATTTCGCCCCAGTCGCCCTGCACCTTCGAGTTGCCTTTCAGCGCGTTGGTGAGGTTGGTCGTCTCGGCCGTGATGCGGCGGTTCAGCTCCATGAGGTTCTTCAGCTCGCTCTTCAGTTCGCCCCGTTGCGAGGTCTGTGTGGTGTAGATCTCCTCGACCCGCTTGCGGAAGTCGGTGATGTTGTCGCGGAAAGGTTTCAGCAGGTTGTCGATCTGCTCCTGGCTGGTTTGACGGAAGCGGACCGAGTGTTCGCCCAGAATTTCGGTCGCGAGGTTTTTGAACTGCGCCCGGAACGTCTCTTCCAGCTTTTCGCGCTCGGCTTTTTCGGCCGCGCGGTCCTCGGCGTTTTTCGCCCGCAGCGAAGCGAGTTCCGTCTCGGACGCAGCCCGGAGTGCGGCCAGTTCCGCTTCGGTGCGGGTCCGCTGGTCGGTCAGCGTTTGTAGCTGTGCTTCGTACCGCAGGCGGAGTTCCTTTTCGGTGGACGCGGCTTGTTCGGCCGCGGCCAGCCGGGCTTCGGCGGCCGAAAGGCGGGCGGCGGCGTCGCGTTCGCGCGCTTCGGCGTCGGCGTTCGCCGCTCCGAGACGGCGGGATTCGCGGTGCCAGAGCAGCAGGGCGATGGCGAGAATGGCCGTCAGGCAGCAGAGTGTCAGTATGAAAAGCGATGTCGGGGTCATGGCGTATGCGGTAATGTATTCCATGCAAAAATAACAATTTATTCCCGGAAAACGAGCCGTTCGGGGCGCGTGCGAAATATTTTGGTCCGAAGTGCGAATTTATTTGCCTGAAAAGGTGTGTCGTTTGCCGATTTTTTATAGTTTTGTTCTCTAATCGGATTCATTTTTTAATTTAAATAGTATATGAAGAATTTTTTACAACCCTGGAAGCTGGCCTGCCTTGCGGCGGTGTCCATGCTGATTGTTTCCTGCGGCGGCAGCGCCGATTACCGCAGCATCCTGCCTGCCGACTCGTTTATGACCATGTCGGTCAATCCCGCATCGCTGATGCAGAAGAGCGCGGCCGGCGATTTCGACCAGCATCCGCTTTACGCCCGGATTAAGGCCGAACTCGACAAGGACCAGAGCATGTCCGCCGAGGAGAAGGAGTACCTGCTCGCACTGCTGAAGAATCCGGGCGAGTCGGGAATCGACGTGAAAAAGGATTTCTTCTTCTTTGCGGCGATGGAGGGCGCCGTGGATGCTCCCGTTATGCGGGGCGGTTGGCTGCTGCCGATCGGCGACAAGGCCAAATTCGACGGCCTGCTGACGCGGATTAACGAAAAAAGCGGAATCGCGCCCGAAACCAAGGACGGAGTTTCGGTCATTAACCTGGGGGACGAGGGCGTCATAGGCGCCGTATGTGCATATAACGACATCGCTTTCATGGCTTATTTCGTACAGAACGGCTCGGAAGACCTGGCCGGCGATGTGCGTAAACTGTTCGCCCAGAAGACCGGCGAGAGCCTGATGGGCGACAAGGTCGTTGCGGAGCAGCTGTCCCGGAAGAACGATATCAATATGGTGCTTGCGTACGGCGCGATACTTCCCATGATGAACAATCCGATGCTGAGTTCGATGCCCATGATGGATGCGCTGAAGGGGGCGACGATGGTCGGTTCCGTCAATTTCGAGAAAGGCAGGATCGTTGCGGATGCTTCCGTGTCGCACAAGGACAAGGAGAGCGAGACCAAGATGGCCGATTTCTATGCTTATGTAAAGCCCCAGACCGGAGCGCTGCTGCGTTATGTGCCGGCTGCTTCGATCGGTACGATGTCTTTAGGACTCAACGGCGAAAAGCTCTATTCGGTACTCTCCGCGATGCCCGGCTACGGGATGCTGATGGCAAATCCGATCGTTAAGCAGGTGATGGAACCCTTCGACGGCGATTTTATGCTTTCCTTCTCGGGGATGAGCATCGACGGCAAATCTCCCGTGGCGTCGATGCTGGCGCAGGTGAAAGACCCGGCCGTGCTGCAGACGATCGTTACCAAC
>CAKVKI010000112.1 GCA_934754975.1 uncultured Alistipes sp.
AAGTGAGCCGTATACAATTCAATACGAAACTGCAAAAGGCATCGGTCGGCAAAGCCGTGCCCTGCAAGATCGACGAAACAGGCGCAACCCGCGCCAATGTCTCCGGCAGCGGTTTCAACGATCCCGGCCTGCAGAACCAGTGGCATTACAGCAACAACGGCGACAAGAAATTCGCGGCCACGACGACCGCAGGCGCCGATATCAACGCCCCGGAAGCATGGAAAATCACGGGCGGCAGTCCTTCGGTCATCGTCGCCATCGTCGATGAAGGCGTGAAATACGACCATCCCGATCTGGCGGCCAACATGTGGGTCAATCCCAATCCGACGAAAGGCGACCTGCACGGCTACAATTTCGCAACCAATTCCAGCACGCTGACCTGGGATGTTCCGCATTACGACAAGGACGGCAAATACGACGGCGATGAAGGCCACGGTACGCACGTCGCCGGCACGGTAGCCGCAGTCAATAACAACGGTGTCGGCGTCTGCGGCGTAGCGGGCGGCACGGGCAACAACGACGGCGTGAAACTCATGTCCTGCCAGATTTTCTCGGGCGGAACGGGCGGCGACGTTTCAACTTCAGTCAATGCGATCAAATATGCCGCCGACAACGGCGCGTCGATCCTCCAGTGTTCATGGGGCTACCCCGGAGGTTACATTACCTCGGACAAGATCTATGAAGAAAACAAATTCCTCTCCGCAGAAAAAGATGCCATCGATTATTTCATCAAAAACGGAGCGAAAAACAATTCGGCCATCGATGGAGGACTCGTCATCTTTGCCGCGGGCAATGACACCGAACCCATGGCCGGTTATCCGGGAGGATATTCCAATTACATTGCCGTCACGGCGTTCGGTCCCGACTACCTGCCGGCTTACTACACGAACTACGGCCCCGGCTGCAACATTGCGGCGCCGGGCGGCGACGCCAGCATCTCGCCTGCGGGAACTGCCTATGCACAGGTTCTCTCGACACTTCCGAGGGGAAGGATGTATTCGGAGGACTACGGCTATATGCAGGGAACCTCGATGGCCTGTCCCCACGTATCGGGCGTAGCCGCCCTGGGACTCTCCTATGCGCTGGCCAAAGGCAAGCATTATACGCTGGACGAATTCAAGTCGATGCTCCTGACTGCCGTGAACGATATCGACTCTTATCTTATCGACGGAACCAAAAACGGCATGCTGCTCCGGAATTACCGCAAGAATATGGGTACCGGATCGATCGACGCATACCAGATGCTCATGCAGATCGAGGGCACCCCCTGCCTGCCTGCCAAAGTCGGAGTGCAGCAGGTACTCTCGCTCGACAAATTCTTCGGCGAAGCTTCGGCGAACCTGACTTACAAGAGCGCCGAAATGTCGCAGGCGGATATGGATAAACTGGGAATCACCGCCGCACCTGCGTTCTCATACGGCAAGCTGCAGATCAAATGCACCAAACCGGGCGTCGCCAGGATCAAGATCAAGGCCATGGCCGGAAGTTCCTCGGTCAACGGCGGCATGAGCGGTATGGAGATCACCAAGGAATTTGCCGTCATCGCCCGCTCGGTACAGACCGGAAACGGAGGTTGGTTATAATACAAGCGTATAAAGATTATGAGAAAGACTATTTATATCGTACTGGCCGCATTGGGCCTGTGTCTGTTCGCCGGCTGCGGATCGTCGGACAAAGAGAAGGTTTCGCCCGTGATAAAACAGCTCACAGGCGAGTGGCAGCTCAAATCATGGACGAGCGAAGCTCCGCAGGATTTCGATATTTACCTCTCCTTCGCGGCGAACCGGACATTCGAGATTTACCAACAACTCGCAGAGGTCAAATACCAGAAGTTCACCGGCAACTTCCAGGTTAAAAACGACGTGCTTACCGGAAAGTACAGCGACGGCAAAGACTTCGGAAGCAGCTATGACATTTCGTTCAGCGAATCGGGCAATACGCTGACGCTGACCAGCACCTCGAAAGTTACGGAAGTATGCATATACGAACGCACCTCGATCCCTAATTCGGTCAAGGACGGCGCGATCGTAATGAAATCGACCCGCTCGGCGGTACGCCTGCCGTTGTAGGCATCCCGCCGTAAAGGTCTGAACAGAAAATCTCCGGTCTTCCGACCGGAGATTTTTTTATGCCGGAGAGATCCGCAGCTCCCCCGTCGCAGTTTTCCGGATACAAAGGACGTTCATATTCGAAAAACAGCTATATTTGCCCTCCGGAATACAAATAATACTTTCAGAAACATCAGGCGGACAGCAGGATAGCTCCGTGTTTCCGTTTTGGCACATTTTTCACTATCTTTGGACAAAATACGTCACATACTATGAACATCACCGAAATTCTGCCCGGCATTCATTACGTCGGGGTCAATGATCGCACGACAACCCGTTTCGAAGGACTCTGGTCGCTTCCCCACGGGGTTTCATACAACGCATATCTGGTCGCAGACGAAAAAGTCGCCCTGATCGACACCGTCGAAGAGGCTTTCGGAAGCCGTTTGTTCGAAAATATCCGCGAGACGATCGGCGACCGGCAGATCGACTACCTCGTGGTCAACCACATGGAGCCGGACCACTCGTCGTCCATCCGCGCCCTGCGCCTGCTCTACCCCGACATCCGGATCGTCGGCAACGCCAAGACCCTGCAGATGATCCAGGGCTTTTACGGCATCGACGCCGGAACACTCGAAGTCAAGGAGGGCGATACGATTTCGCTCGGCGGGAAGACGCTCTCGTTCTACATGGCGCCGATGGTACACTGGCCCGAAACGATGGTCACATGGTGCGCCGAAGCTGGTGCGCTCTTCTCGGGCGACGCCTTCGGCACGTTCGGGGCCATCGACGGCGGCATCACCGATTCGCAGCTCGATCCGTCGCGCTACTGGGACGAAATGCGCCGCTACTACGCCTGCATCGTGGGCAAATACGGCGGCCCCGTGCAGAAGGCGCTGGCAAAGGTCCGCGGACTGAACCCCACGACCATCTGTTCGACCCACGGTCCCGTATGGCAGCGGCAAATCCCGCAGGTAATGGATATTTACGACCGCCTGAGCCGCTACGAAGGAGAACCGGGCGTGGTACTCGCCTACGGTTCGATGTACGGCAACACGGAGCAGATGGCCGAACGCATCGCCCGGGAATTGGCCGGCCGGGGCGTCGGACCGATCGTCATGTACAACCTTTCGTTCGCCGATGAATCGGTCGTCCTGCGCGACGTATTCCGCTACGACACGCTTATCGTCGGCGCACCGACCTACAACGGAGGCATCTACCCTCCCGCCGCGCGCCTGCTGGACCTGATCGCCGCACGCTGCGTTCCGCAGCGCAACTTCGGATGGTTCGGATCGTTCTGCTGGGCCGGAGCCGCCGTGCGCGGCATGGGCGAATTCGCGCAGCGCATGAAGTGGGAACCGATCTGCGATCCCGTGGAGATGAAGCAGGGCTTCTCGTCCGGCTGCCACGACTTCTGCTGTCGGTTCGCCGAGGGCGTCGCAGAGCGCTTCCGCCGCTGAAAAAGCAAACCTAAACAACAGATAACATGAAAATCGCAATCGTAGGAACGGGTTACGTCGGTCTGGTCTCGGGGGCATGTTTCGCCGAAATGGGACTCGACATCACGTGCGTCGATATCGACAGAAAGAAGATCGACGGGCTGAACAACGGCGTCATCCCGATCTATGAACCGGGGCTGGAGGAGGTCGTCCGGCGCAATGTCGAAGAGGGCCGCCTGCACTTCACGACCGAACTCACGGATTGTCTGGACGACGTGGAAGTGGTCTTCTCGGCCGTAGGCACGCCGCCCGACGAGGACGGGTCGGCAGACCTGAAATATGTGCTGGAGGTGGCCCGCACGTTCGGACGGAACATCAAAAAATACACGGTTCTGGTAACGAAGAGTACCGTTCCCGTGGGCACTGCGCAGAAAGTCAAGGCCGTGATCCGCGAAGAACTCGCCCTGCGAAAGTGCAAAGTGCCGTTCGACGTCGCATCGAACCCCGAATTTCTGAAGGAGGGCGCGGCCATCAAGGACTTCATGTCGCCCGACCGCGTGGTCGTAGGCGTCGAAAGCGACCGGGCGCGCAAGCTGATGACCAAGCTCTACCGGCCGTTCCTGATCAACAACTTCCGTGTGCTGTTCATGGACATTCCCTCGGCCGAAATGACCAAATACGCCGCCAACGCCATGCTGGCGACGCGTATTTCGTTCATGAACGAGATCGCCAACCTGTGCGATCTGGTAGGAGCCGACGTCGAAATGGTCCGCAAAGGAATCGGTTCCGACGCCCGCATCGGCAGCAAGTTCCTCTATCCGGGCTGCGGTTACGGCGGGTCGTGTTTCCCGAAGGATGTGAAGGCGCTGGCCCGCACGGCGCATGAATACGGTTACACGATGCAGGTGATCGAAGCCGTGGAGCGGGTCAATGAACGCCAGAAGTCGATCGTTTTCGACAAGCTTCGGCAGGCGCTGGGCGACCTGCGCGGCAAGACCGTAGCCGTCTGGGGACTCGCGTTCAAACCCGAAACGGACGACATGCGCGAAGCCCCGGCACTGGTCGTGATCGATCTGCTGCTGGAAGCGGGAGCGACGGTCCGTGCATACGATCCGGTCGCCGTCAGCGAATCCCGCCGCAGGCTCGGCGAAGATACCGTTTACCATGCCGGAACGATGTACGAAGCCGCCGAAGGAGCCGACGCCGTAGCACTTATCACCGAGTGGAAGCAGTTCCGCATGCCCGATTGGGCGCTCCTGCACTCGACCATGCGCGGCAATATCGTGGTGGACGGCCGCAATATCCTCGACAAGGAGGAGGCGCTGAACGCCGGATTCCGTTATTACGGCATCGGAAAATAACGGGTGCAGCGGCATCCGGAATGCAATCCGGCAGGCTGCAGGAAGCGGTAATCGTATATAAAACGAAGGCCGGAGTGTATACTCCGGCCTTCGTTTTATCGGTTCGGCGATCCTACATGCGGACCTTGACGATGATTTTGCGCACACTGCCCTCGCCCACCATCGGCGCATGGCCGTCCTCAGGCATGAGGATCGTAAACTGGCCGGGACGGATCGTGTAGTAGGTCTGCGGCTCGTCGTCGAAGAACTGGATATCCTTCTCGGCATCGAAACCGCCCAGCGGCTTGCTCAGACCGGCGCGTTCGCTCCAGCCGAAGGTCTCGCGTTCGCCGCGGATAAGCACCTGAATATCGAGATAGGCATTGTGGATTTCCAGTTTAGCGTCGGCGGGTTTCTTCAGTTCGGGGTCCATGACATTGACATAGATATCCTTTCCGTCGAGTTCGTGGATGCCGGGTTCCATTTTCTCCCAATCGGTCGAAGCGATGTAACCGAAGGCTTTTTCCAGGCGCGGATTCAACGAATAATAAAGCGCGCTGTTCTTCAAAGAGTCGAAAATCATAATTATATCGGATTAGTTGTTCATTGCATTTTTCCGCAGCCGGACGACGACGGGATGGTGGTCCGAATAATCGACCATGGGCACCTCGTACGAGATCGCCTCAAAACTCCCGGAGCTGAGTACGTAGTCGATCCGCAGGGTATTGAAAAAACCGCGGAACGTATGCGAATAGCCCGACCCGCACTGGCTGAAAGCATCGTTCAGGCCCTGCGCCATGGTGCGGTAAACGTACGACATGGGGGTGTCGTTGAAGTCGCCGCAGACGATGCACCGCGAACGCCATGCCTCCACTACGACCGCGATGCTGTCCACCTGTGCGGCGCGCAGCACGCTGTTTTCGCGCAAACGGCCCGCCATGCTGCGCAGCTTATCCTCACGCGCCGTATCGGACAGGAATCCGCGGCTGGTGAGGTAGTCGTTGTCGGACGCCTTGATCGCCGTCGAACGCAGGTGATTGTTGAACACCCGGATCGTATCGTCGCCGATCAGCAGATCGGCCCAGACCGAGGTATTGGGAGCCAGCACGACTCCGGAGCGCAGGATGCGGTATTTGCTCAGGATCACCAACGGCGCACCGTAAAGCGAATCGGGAGCCTGCGTGCGGCCGAAAACAGCGCTTTCGTACTTCTCGTCCAGCAGTGCGAACTCGTCGGACTTCTCGGCCAGGCGTGCGTTGAACTCCTGCATGCAGATAATGTCGGGATCCTGGTCGCCGATCAGGTGCAGAATATCTCCGACACTGCTGCTGCCGTTCTCGCCGTAAAATCCCCGTACGTTATAGGTCATCACCTTGAAGGCGCGGCGGTCGTAACTTTCGTCGCCGTAATTACGCCGAAACTCGGGTCGGTAGAAGAGCGAAACCTTGAAAAGCCCGACGATCACGAGCGCGACCATGATCCCGGCCCGCACCAGCCGCCAGCGGATGATCCAGTAGAGCGCCAGAATGACCGTGGCGACATAGACCGCCGGCGCAGCCAGTCCCAGCACGGGAAAAAACCACACTCGGGCCGGATCGACGTACGGCACGAAAAAAGTAACGGCCATCGTAACGGCCGTGACCGCCGTCAGGAGCGTCATCAGCAGGTCGAGCAGCAACAGCAACAGACTGCGGCGCGGCTTGCGGCCGCGGTTGCCGTCATAACCGCTGTAATAGGTCTCGGCCATCGGGTCAGAAACGGATTATGCCCCGCTGTTTCCACCATTGGAGCAGCAGGAAGCCCCACAACATACCTCCCACATGGGCGAAATGCGCCACATTGCCCACGCCGCGCCAGCCCAGGAACAGTTCGATCACACCGTAAATGATGACGAACCATTTGGCTTTCATCGGGATCGGGGGGATCAGCAGCATGATGACCGCGTTGGGATGCATCACTCCGAAGGCCAACAACAGTCCCATCACGGCGCCCGAAGCGCCGACCAGCACCAGCGGAAATTCGCCGAAAGCCAGTGCCGTCAGGTACTGGATAAGCGCCGCGCCGATGCCGCAGACCATGTAATAGGTCAGGAAGCGTTTCTGCCCCAGTTCATACTCCAGCGTACGTCCGAACATCCACAGGGCGAACATGTTGAAAAAGATATGTTCGAAATTGGCATGCAGGAACATGTAGGTAATGAACTGATAGACATGGAAAAACGGCGTGCCGAGCGACAGGGCGCAGTACTCCATGATCGCATTGCCCGCCTTCGGCAGCAATGCCGTGGCCATGAAAATCAGGACGTTGATGATTATCAGATTCAACACCACAGGGGGTGTCTGGAAATAACTCCTGTTCATAAATTATCTTTTTTCAGTTTGTTACGTTTTTATCTCGCTCCTTACGGCCATAAGCACTTGTTACGCCGTGTTTACATCTCTGCCCCCGGAAGGGACTCCGGCCTTTTCGAATCCGGCAGTCAGCTGAAATAGCGCAGGATCGAACTGCAGCGTCAAAAATTAATGCAAATGTACGTTTTTCCGCCGGATTATCCCAACTTGGCCCGGATATCTTCGACGGTTATTTCGGCGGTTATGGCTTTGCCCGAGGGCGAAAAGCTGAAATTGCCCGAAGCGGCCAGACGCGCGAGCAGTGCCGCGGCTTCGTCGCGCGACAGCAGGCGCGCAGCCTGCTTCGCGGCTCCGCGCGCCATCACGGCGGCGATTTTCTCTCGCCGCACGTCGGCAAGCGACACGGGCGTCGAGAACGCCTGCAGCAACTCGTAAAGCAGCTGGTCCACCGAGTCGGCAGGCATGTCGGCAGGCGTGCCCTTCACCTCGACGGCGCACTCGCCCTGAAAATCGAGATCGAAGCCCAGCGATGCGAATTCGACAGCGTTCTCTTCGAGCAGGGCATATTCGCTGTCCGAAAGCACTAGCCGTTCGGGAAAGAGCAACTGCTGGCTCACGGACGAACCGCAGCCGAGCATCTTCAGGTAGTCTTCGTAAAGTACCCGTTCACGGGCGCGGCGCACGTCTACCACCACAAACCTTCCACCCAGCAGGGCGGCGACATATCCGCCGCCGAGCGGCAGCGGGTCGGTAAATTCGGGCCGCCCGTCGACAGCCAGCCGCTGTTGTTCGGCCGCCGCTTCGGAAGGGATAAACTCCAGTTCACTGGCATCGAAACCGCTCTCCGAGGTCACCTCGAAACCGCCGCCCGACACAAAATCCTCGAAGGCGTCGTTCGCAGTGGACGGAATAGTGAATTCATCGGCGCCGTTTCCGGCCGGCGGGAATCCCCCGCCCCCGGCGCTGCGCAGGCCGCCCGGCAAAGCGACGCCCGATCCCGTGCCGCGTCCTCCGCCGCGCGGAGCAAAGCCCGCGCCGGCATTGTCGGAAAGGGTTTGGCCGTTGTCGCTGAACGGCACGTCGAATCCGGCGAAATCGACATTCGGATCGGGGGCCGACGGGTCGATATACTCTTCGCTAAAAGGGTTGTATTCGCTGTTGGACATGGCTCGGGGTTCGCTGTAAAC
>CAKVKI010000113.1 GCA_934754975.1 uncultured Alistipes sp.
CTTGTTGCCGTCGGCATCCTTCTGGGTCACGGAATTGTACTGTATGCCACCCAGCCCGAACGAAAGCGTCGCGCAGACGTTGGGGAAGATGTAGACGGCCGCTCCAGGATTAAACGAAAGTTTTACCTGCGTATTGTCACTGTAGGTGCGATTGGGTGTGCCGCCCTCCTTGTGATCCGGGTCGTACAGGAAATTCGAAGTACCCGTCGAGAGGGCCAGTTCGAATTCGGCGAAGAGGCCGAAACGTCCCTTGGGATCGAGTCCTGCGTACGAACGGTGGAAGATGCCGAACGAGTAGTTGTCGCTCGAAAGGTCGATGTAGGGGAGTTGCCCCGACAGGTCGTTGCCCTCTCCGGCGTCGAAATAGGTGTTGTCGAGCGTTCCGCCCATGTGGCGGTAGCCGAACCGGACGCCGATACAGTTGTTGTCGCGGTAGAAATAACCGATGAAAGGTTTGACCGTAGCGACCGTACCGTCCGCATTGATGTTGTCGAGGATAAGCATGATGTCCGTATCGTCGCTCGACAGGGTGCCGTACGACGCCGTCAGGCCCATCATCACTTCGCCTTTGTAGGCGAATTTGAGTTTGTTGATTTCGCGGTCGATACGTTTGCGCGTCGGCAGGAAACGCTGTTCCTTGGGCCGTTTCTGTTTTTCGGCGGCGATGAGCGACGGTGCCGGAGTCGTAAATGCGTCTGCGGAACGCAGATTTTCGGATGTCTGTATCGCGGCGGGCGCGGCGGCCTGTTCCGCGGGTTCGGCGGCGGGTTCGACCGTGACCGACGGCGTTTCTGCAGCGGTAACGGCTTCGGCCTGCTGCGCTGCCGGGCGGGCTTGTTCTGTCTCTGCAGCGGCGCCGAGCGTAATGAATACCGAGAAAATGGAAAGTATGATTCGTTTCATGTGCTTGCCGATTTTAGAGATAGAATGCCATACCGAGTCCTATCGAGAAGATATTGACCTTGAAGTTCATCATGCTGGCGTCGCGCTTGCCCACGGTCACCTGATTGTGTACCTGCTTGGTGTGGGTATAGGTGATACCCATCACGCCGACGTTTACTTCGACGGCCATGTTGTTCGTCGCGAAAGCCACGATGCCGGGCGAAACGCCGAGCGAAAAGGTGTAGCCGGTTTCATACGTGCCCTTCACCGGGGAATCCTTGGCGAAGCGGGCCTGTGTGCCCCCTCCGGACAACTGCATTTCGTTGAAGAGCGCGAAGCGCTTGTTGCGCCCCAGGGGGATGTACTGCCGCCAGATCACCGCCACCGAGTAGCTGTGACGCAGCGAATAGTAGTCGTTCACCTCGAAATTGAGGTCCGAATCCTCGCCGCCGAGATTGAGGTCGGCCTTGTCGAGTTTGAGCAGCGAGCGCGAGTAGATGAAGCGTCCTCCGATTGCCATGTTGTCGCGCAATGCATAGGCGATCATCGGGCTGACCTTGAAGGTGTAGCCTTTCGATTCGATGCCTTCGACGACCAGAAACCGGTAGGTTTCGTTCGAATGGGTCGAGTAGGACGCCGTACCTCCGAATATCCACTGTCCGCGCGGGACGAAGAGGTTGTGCGTATCGGTCAGGCCGCGCTGTTGGCGCATTTCATTGATTGTGAGCGCGCGTTCCTGTCCGACGCTGTCGGCGGCCGGGAGGGACGCGTCCTCCGTTGTCTGCTGCGCACGCAGCGCCTGTGCCGTGCCTGCGAGACACAGCAGGGTCAGGAGCGTGCTGATGGTTATTTTGCGCATTATCGTGCGTTTAGTCGTTAATATACCCATTCAAAATCGTCGATATACATCACATTCGTGGTGCAGGCGTCCATGAAGTCGCCGTATGCACTCGTTGCGCAGGATACGGCGATGTTGTATTTTCCCTGCGGAGCGACGGCCGCATCCTGGTAATAATTTATCGGAAGCGTGACTTCTACCATTTCATCGCCGGGGGTCGTTTCTTCGATGAATTTCGATGCGTAACCGATAATGGGACCGTTGGCCGCTTCGGTTTGTGTCTCGGGATCCCAGGTGCCTGTCGGGGCCTTCGTACCGGCAAATACCTTTTGCTGGGCCGACCAGTCCACGATACATACGAATACCCGCGCTTTGTCCATTTCACCGACGGGAATCTTCCCTTCGTGGAGGTTGTAATCCACGACTCCGATTGTTGCGTGGTATTTGAATTTGATCGCTTTCGGCCTTGCATTGTAAGTGAAATTTTTGCCGAAAGAGACATTGCCGCCCATTGGGAACAGCGAAATGCCGAAGTCTCCCGTAAATAAATTACCCGGGGCGGGAACCTTTGCCAAGGTATTGTATGTCGCGGTCAGTTTAGCGCAATAGGTCCCGATTCTTCCGGGCATCGTGTCGTCGCGGGTACACAATTCTTTAGCGAACGAGTTATAACCGCTGCCCCAGAACGTGTAATTGGTGCCGCTTCCCGGGAACTGCTGGACGCTTCTCCACGTTTCGAGACTGCCGTCGGGCATGGCATTGCCTGCTTCGGTCGTGAATTGTCCGGCATGCTCTGCGCCGTTAATGGTGGCTTTATAGTCATAAGTGTTTCCTGCGGAAATACCGGTTCCTTCTTTGATGCGGGAGTAGGGCAACACCGTATTGGGCGTACTCCAGTCGGCTTCGGTCTTATTCTCCCATTCGGGCGTATAGGTGGCCGTGATGAAATCGCCCTGCACAGTGCCGGTCTGGTATTTCCATTGACCGTCGCTGCTGCACAGGCCGAACGTTACGCTTGCTGACTGTGTGAAGTCCACGACCTGGAGTGTTACGGTGTTGGCCCAGAGGTCGTAGCTTTTTTCCGTAACCGGAACCAATCCCTGCAGACGGTAGGTCGTCGAAATCTCGTTGTTGCCGCCGTTGGCGTCTTCCACATGGATCGTCACGGCGTGGTCGCCGCCCGGACGGTCTGCGAAGAATGCGTCGGACAACGTCAGCATGGTGTTGTATTTGTCTGTCTGCGTGAGCGAAATGCCGTCAGGCGCGCCGGTGAGCAGGTCGTAGCTGTCGCCGCCGATCGAAACCGTGAATTTTTTCAGTTCCGCGAAAGCCATGATCCGGTATTTTTTCTCGCCGGATGTGTATTTCTGCACCTCGTCGTTGTTGAATCCTTCGGTAAGAAGGGTCGGATCGGGACTGAAAATAATCTCGTCGTCCTTGTCGTCGGTCGTGAGATCGACGCGGATCAGCAGGGCGTCGATATAACCGGGCAGGTCGGGGGAATATTTAAAAGTAAAGACATATTTGCTTCCGGCCTTGACCTCGGTCAGCACATTTTCCATCTCTACCGCTTTGCCCGTCGTATGCGTGCCGCGGAACATCCATGCCAGCGAAGTAGTACCTGCGGGCAGGGTGTAATAGCCCATGCCTTCGTCCGTGAATTTGAGCGCCGGAACCGCACCCGACTCGGCTTCCGCCTCGTCGAATTTGTCCGTGCCCGCTATCCATACGAAGTAGTCCGGGGCGAGATTTTCGACGACCGAATCGTCGAATTTCACTTCGACGACGGTGTTCGCTATTCGGCAGACGACCTCCACGTTGGTAGTTTCACCGGGTTTGACGACGAATGTCTCTTCGCCTTTGTAGATGCGTTTCGAGAAATCTGCGGGGACCTCTTCGCCCGCCTCGACCGCTACGCGGTAAGTGCCGGAGAGCAGTTCCAGCCGTTCGGGAATGTCTTCTTTCGCGGCGTATTTGCGGAGCAGCCCGCCCTCGCTGTTGTAGATATACACTTTCTGGTATTGCAGCGGATCGTATTCGCCGTTGGTTTCCGCCCGCGAGGTCGAAATCGTCATCGCCATTACGCCCGTGCGCCCGTCGCCGACAGGAATTTCGTCCTGCGAGCATGCCGCGCCGATAAGCGCCGGGAGCAGTATGGCGATATATATGATGTATCTTTTCATTATTCGGCGGCTTTAACGATGAGTTTGACGGTCTTGTGCGTCAATACGTTGTTGTTGTCCGTCACGTCGAGGACGAAATTATGCTCGCCCGGAATCTCCAGCAGTATCTCGACGAATTTGGTGATCGAGAACGTTACGGCGGTCTGGTTTTTCACCTGCTCGTTGATCGGGAATCCGAATTCGCCGTGGAGAATTTCGGCCAGATCGGCCGGAATGTCGCAGATGTCGAATTTCTCCGGAATGTTTAGAATCGGAAGCAGATCTTTCAGTGCCTCAGAGTCGATCGTAACCCAGAAAGACTTGATGCCTGCAGTTGCAGTCACGTCGATGTCGATTATCATGTCTTTCTGCACTTCGTACTGCTGGTCGATATCATAGTCTCTCCAGACGATTGTGGGCCCTTCCTGACTTGCGCTTTTGTCCACGACGAGCGTGAGCGCGGCTGCGGTCGAGACGCCTTTTGCGTCGGTCATGTCGAACGAGAAAGTGTGCGTGCCGTCGAATTCGTAGAGTGCTTTGATCTGTCCTGCGATGTTGAAACTCTTAGCCTGCTGGCCTTTGAGTTCGCCGCCTACCGGGTAGCCGAATCCTTTGAGGATGATGCCTGCCGGCGACGATGCGTCGAGCGTGCAGAGGTCGAACGTTTCGGGGAGCTGGATCGCCGCCATCGAAGCCAGGAACTGACTGCTGGTCGAGCTTATATTGACGCGCAGCGATTCGATGCCGTTGGGCGATGCGAGGTCGAACACGAACGGTTCGATGCAGTTGCCGTTGTCGTCGAACATGGCGTCGGTCAGCGTGAAGGGCCGGGTCATGTCGTGTCCGGGCCATGTGAGAGTCGGAGCATTGGGGTCTTCGAGAAGCTCTTCCAGCAGATTTTCAGTGCCGTCCACGACGAAAGTGTCGTCCTGGATGATGTTGTTGTCCACCTTAACCTGAAAGAGAAGGGTGCCTTTGTCGGCATAGTTGATTATGACCGAAATTTTGCGCCACTGGCCCGCTTTGACTCCCGTGATCTGCTTGCTGAACTGCGCAGGGATATCGGTGTCGGCGAAAACGCCGTCGAATTTGAAATCCAGCGTATTCTCGATGGCCAGCGATTTGAAATAGGCCGCGCGCGTTTCGGTTTTGAGAAACTCCTGGCGGGTTTCACCCAGCGATATGATCGCCTTGCTGGTGTCGGCCAGCATCCCGGCCAGTTCGGACGAATAATCTACCGTGATCTTGATATTCTGCAGCGTGCAGACTACCTCGCCGAGCTGGGTCGTCTGCGCTTTTGAAATCGTGAAATTGCTTGTCGCGCCGTAAACCGGGAGTTCCCAAGCCACATCCGGCGTGGTTTCTTCCGAACGTACCTCCATGCGGTAGGCGCCTACCGGAAGTTCCATCGGCTCGGCGAGCTGCTGTTTGAATTCGGCATAGGTTCTTGTGGGGCCTACCTGCGCGTCGGCGGCGTCGAAAATCTCTACGATAAAACTGTCTACGTCCGGTTGCTCGGCGCGGGTGCCGGATACGGCCTGCGGGCTTTGCGTTTCGTCCGAAGTGTCGTCGGGCTGAACGTCCGTCTCGTCATAAACCACCCGCATCGAAAGGCCGCTTATCGACAGGTAGCCCGTCGCGTCGCCCGGTGTCGGTTTGGGCTCCTCCTTGTAGGGAGGTTCTTCGTTCACACAGCCTGCGGCGACGAATGCCACAGCCGCCAACATCGTAAAAAATCTGGTAAATGTTTTCATATCTTTTTTCCTGTTTTTATTCCTTATTTAGTATCGTCGATAGCGCCCTCGTTGACTTCGCAGTCGATCGGCCTGGTTTCGGTGTAGTCGTCGCTGAGCGTGACGGTCAGCGTGACGCTGCCCGCATCCTTGGCGTCAAAGGTGAAAATATGGCATGTGCGCGGTGCGGTGGCTTCGAGCGTCTGCTCGGAGAATGTGACCTTAGGCCCCTCGTCGGTTCCGGTCTGGCTCTGACGCCGTGCCGTGCCGGTTACCTTGAGCGTCGTGGCGCTTTTCACGAATACCGGCTCGTCGGCAGGCGTGCTGCCGGGCGTGAAGCTGAACTGGTTGCCCGATGCCGTCGTTACGGTAAACTGCGCGTCGTGGAAATAGTTGAGGAATTGTTCCGTGGCGCGGACCACCGTCTGCGAATTGGCTATCGTAGCGGTCATTTCCACGGGTACGGTGCGCCGGGGCAGCACTTCGACGGTCGTGCCGGCGGCGTAATAGGGTTTGTCTACCCCTTCCGCATCCGGGTCGCCGTGTGCGACGGAGACGGTGTAGGCGCCCATCCGGAAGACGGTTTCGTTCTGCTCGAATTCCGCGAGCGTATCCCATTTCTGCGTGCCCGATTCCCCTGTAACCGTAAGCGAGAAATCTCCGGCCTGGGGGACGGCGGGCGCATCGAGCGTCCGGGAGGTGTTGTCCGATGCGGCGTCGATCGAACCGTCGGCGGTGCAGCTGACCTTCAGCGCGCCGTATTCCGTGCCTTCGGCCTTGTTTTCCGTGGAGCATCCGGCCGCCAACAAGGCCGCCGATGCCATTAAGTATATAAGTTGTCTTTTCATGGTATTCCGGTCGTTCAATAGTGAATATTGTCGGTGGTGCTGATTGCGGACAGCGCTGCCGGATCGGCAGCCATATATGCCGCTATATATGTACTTGTAGGGTCGCCGGTATACGAAACGTTCCGAAGCGTCTGTTTGGGTCGGGATGTCCGGATTTCTGTTCGCATGGATGCAAGTCTTTTATTGACAATGTGCAAAAATAGGTACGCGCCGCGGATTTGTAAAATAAATTCAACGAACGGCGCATTTTTCATCACGAACACCCGGGGCGCCTCGCTCCGCCGCCTCGGATTCTCCTCTCTTCCGGTCTCTTTCCGCTGCCGGGAAAGAGTTACCGCGCTTTTTCGGGGCGTCTGCCGGTATTTGAACAAAAAACCTCCCTGCGATCGCAGGGAGGTTCGGGACGAAAGCGCATGGCCTTCGGGGTTTGGTGCCGAGGGGGATTAGTATACCCACTGGAAGTCGTCGACGTACATTACGTTGCTCGAACAGCCGTTCATGTAGTCACCATAGGCACTGCAAGTACAGGAGATCACAAGTGAAATGTTATCTGTTTTCGGCTTGCTATTTTTATTGTAAAAATTGATTGGAATTTCAAGAGTTTGCCAATCGGTTTCCCCTTGCTTGATCCAGAATGAACCATAACCGATAATTTCTCCTTCCCCCGGATTATTGGTCGTTTCCGGATCCCAAGCACCGTTGACTGTAACTGTTGTTCCTGTGAAGTTTGTTTTCGAAGTGACGGTGTGCCGAGAGGTCCAGTCTACGATGGCAATAAAAATACGAGCATAATCAGGCTGCGACATTGCGATTTTCTGTATCGAATTAACATAGTCAACTGTTCCTACTGATGCCTTGTAGGTTAATTGTAACGCTTTTGGACGTGCTTCCCATGGGTATTGTTGCCCAAACCGCACGTCTCCTCCAGTTCCGTTTTGAGCAAATTGTCCATAAAATAGATTGCCTGCAGCCAAAACCTTTTTGTTAATTGTGCTTTGTGTTTGGGTGGTTAGTTTAGCACATTTGCTTGTAATTGCATTAGAAGTATACGTGTCTTGTTGACAGAGCCAACACTCAGCAAGAACTTTATTATTGCCGCTGCCCCATGTTTCTGATGTTTCACTGGCCTTTTGCAGAACATAGCATGGTAATGAAGTGTCTTCCATATCACCTTTGGGGATTGTTTGCCCGGTGTTAGTTTTGAATTGGCCGGAATACTCCTTGTCATCCACTATTAGTTTGTAGTCATAGGTATTTCCTGCGAATACGCCGGTTTCTGCCTTGATGCGGGAATATGCCAATACGGTGTTTGGCGTGAGCCAATCTGCCGCGGTCTTGTCTTCCCATTCAGGAGTAATTGTTGCCAATGTCCGTTCTGAGTTGATTGTTGCCGTTTGCCATATTGTTTCGCCTGCTTTTTTGTAAGATACGCTGACAGTTGTTGCGTCAGCGGGAATATCTTTTAAAGTAAATGACGCTGTATTAGCCCAAAGGTCTGCGTCATTATTATACCTAATTGGTCCCGGGACACGGAAAGTCAACGCTTGGGTAATGGACTGTCCTGCAAGATCTGTAACTGTGACTGTGAAGATATGATCACTTTCCGCAGCAGGTGTGAACGCCATGATTAGCGGTACTAAAGTGGTGATATCAAATGTGGTGGATTTCTTATACTGTACATTAACACCGCCGCTGACACCTAAATCACCCAATGAATTATCGGCAAAAAGGTCAATAGAAGAGATTCCGATGTGGTTTAGAGCTTCTGAATTAATGTCGACGGTTA
>CAKVKI010000114.1 GCA_934754975.1 uncultured Alistipes sp.
GGTTAATCCTGCGATGCCGCCCGGAACATTGATTGCAATGGCTGCCGGATAACTGAGACTTTGTCCTGTTTCGTCCAATGTGATGTAGTTTACTTCGTTTAAATCGGAATGTCCCGGCCAGACAAGCGACGGGGCGTTGATTTTAGTGAACTGCATGTCGGCAATGTTCTTGCTATAGAGCGTGCCCGCATTGAACGGCCTGGCGGGGTCGTTGCGTACGACTGAGACCGAACCGATTTCGTTATTCTCGGTGATTACGTCGAACGTCAGGTTGTCGTAATTGCCTGCCGGAACGTTGAAGAACGCTTTGACCGCATTTGCCGCCGGAGCGGTGCCTGCCTCATACGTCATGGCGATGACGTTCGATCGGGCTTCCGAGCTGAGCGCGGCTTTGGCTGCGCTGCCCAGAGCTGCGTCGAAATCTAGACTCGCCGCGGAAAGCATCTGGGTTTCGCCGTCCGACGTGAGTAGTAGGGCTTTCACCTTGTCGGCTTTGCTGCCCCCGACGGTGAAGTGGAGGATCGGCGTAAGACGGTTGAGTGTGAATGCTACAGGTTTTGGGGCGATTCCGTCGGTCATGCCCGGATCTGCGTCGGTAAACGACCTCGGAGTAGCGACCAATGCATCGAAGAGGCTGTTGAAAGAATTGCCTTTCTGAGTGCGCAGGTTGCCGAACGGAATATTTACGGCGGTGGTGCCCGACGCTATGTCGGCGTACGGGTAAAAAGCGAGGTAGCTCCAGCTTCCCTTGTCTTGCGCCGGGAGTGTGCCTTCGAATGCGAAATCAGTCTCGTTATAAATAAATTTTTGAGTGGCGCTGGTGGTCGATGTGTTCGGGGCTGTTACCAGAACGCCCATTGCATCGTTTGTTTCCCATTCGCCGGAGAAAGTCGATTCGCCGACATTGATGTTTGCGCGGGTTCCTGTTTCGCCGGCAACGTCGGCATAGAGTTTTACGAGAGTGCCTTGGGCAGTGTCGGGAGTGATGCTCGGTTCGTCGTATTTGCTGCATCCTGAGATGCTTGCAGCAACGGCTGTGCTGAGGAGAATTTTGTGGATTGTTTTCATGACAGTGGGATTTTGGTTTTAGAAACTGTCATTAATAATCCATCGACTCGTTGTCGCCGTCGGGGAACCCGTTTTCTTCAGGCGATACGGCAAATCCTTTTTCCGTGGCGATCTCAATCGCTTCGATCATAGGGGCGGAGTATTTCCCCCCCCCTTGCGTGGTTGATACAATTCCCATGGTATGCAATAGTTTAAAGTGACACGACAAAAATATGCGGGAACCGTGTGAACTGAAAATAAATTCAACGAACGGCCTGTGTTTCATCACGAACCGGCATATTTGCCCTGCGGAGCATAGTCCGATTTCCGGAATATTGCAAAACGGTGGAAATCAATAAAAACCTCCCTGCAATCGCAGGGAGGTTCGGGGAGAAGGCCGCGGGGCCTTCGGGGTATTATCGTTGGAGGGCTAATAGATCCACTCGAAGTCGTCGACCCAGAGTTTGTTCGTGTCGCATCCGGTCAGGTAGTCGCCCAGATAGCTGGTCGCGGTCGAGATAACCAGCGTGTAGTTGCCCGTCGGGGGCGTGTCCGTCTTTTCGTAATAGACGATCGGAAGTTCCAGATCTTTCATGCTGCCGGTGTGAGACTCCGTGATGTAGGCGGAGCCGTAGCCGATGATTTTGCCTTCGTTCAGGCTCGATACGGTTTCCGGGTCCCAGAATGTCGTTTTGTCTACCGAGGTGCCCGATTTCACCGCATGGCGGTCGCTCCATTCGACGATACAGACAAAGATGCGCCCTTTGTCGAGGCCGGTGCTTACGGGCGGATCGTTCTTGACCCGGTTGATTTCGCCTATTTCCGCGGCGTATTTCAGTTTGAGGGCCGCAGGGCGTGCCGAATAGGTGTACGGCTGTCCGAATTGTGCGTAACCGACCGTGCCGTCCATCACGAAATCTCCGGTGTAGAGGTTGCCCGCAGCGAATGCGATGACTGCATACTTCGCGGCGAGTTGCGCGCAGTAGTTGCCGACCATGCCGGGATACGTCGCCTGAGTGCATAATTTGTCGGTTCCCGAACTGGTCATATAGGCGTTGTTGCCGCTGTCCCAGAATTTGTCGGTACCTGTTGCGGCTTCGTATTTGACGGCATTCGGATAGGGTACGTTGGCTGAGCCTATGATCTTTTTCATCGATTTCGTATTCCAATTCTCCATGCCGGCATTGGGAATGATGTCGCCGAGGTTGTTTTTTGGCGTGAATTCGCCCGAAGCGACCGCTGCGCCGTCGGCGAGCAGTCGGTATTCGTAGCTCTTGCGGGCGAAGATGCCGGTCTTGGGATCGACGGTATGGATCGTCAGGCCCGCTTCGTTGGTGCCGGTGGTCCAGTTCGGGCTGATCTGGGCCGTGCGGCTGCCGTCGTCGTTCGGCTCGGAGACACTGGCGGCGTTCCATGCGCTTTCGCCCTTTATGCGATACTCCAGCACGACGCTGCCGGCGTCGGCGAACTGATTGCTGATCGTCAGCGAGGCGGTGTTTTTCCAAAGGTCCGTTTGATCTACCCGCACGAGCGTCGGGGCCGTGAAGGTCAGCGATTGCTCGGTCACCTGCCCTGCGAGATCGGTTACTTTGACGTCGAAGACATGTTCGCTGCCGGGGTCGGGACCCAGCAGGAGGATCATCGGCACGAGTGCCGTGATGTCGAAAACGCACTCTTTTTTGTATTGTATTTCGGTCTGGCAGTTGAGTCCGAGATCTGCGAAGGAGATTCCCTCGATGACGTCGGAATCGTTGAACAGGTCGAGTTTCGAAATGCCCAGCATGCTCAGTACGGGCGACGAAACATTGACCTCCAGACCGGCAATGCCTCCCGGTACGCAGATGTTAATGGCGGCGGAATAGGTGAGCTGGTTGTTGTCGTCCACGGTGATCTCATGCGCTTGGTCGATCTCGTGTCCGGGCCAGTCGAACGACGGAGCTTCGAGCGGAGTGAAGACGGGCACTTCGGCGCGCTTGTAGAGTTTGCCTGCGGCAAACGGCTTGTCTGCGGCGCGTTCGATGGTGACCGTACCGATTTGAGTTGCCGTAATTACGTCGATAGTCAGTTTGTCGTAGCTCCCCGGCATGATGTTGAAGAACGCGTTGATGTCGTTGGCCTCGGGAGCCGTACCCTCCTCGAATCCCAGAGCGATGACGTTCGACGGAGCGGTTTGGCTGAATGCGAGTCCGGAACCCATGTCTGAAATGTCGAAGTCGATGCTCGCGGCCGAGAGCGTCTGGGTTTCGTTTTCCGAAGTCAGCAGCAGGTGACGAACTTTGTCGCTATTGCCGCCGCCGTTCACCTCCAGATTGAGAATCGAGGTCAGGCGGCTGAGGGTGAATCGGATCGGATCGCCTTCGTCGGTTTTGCCCGGTTCTGCATTGGCGAAGTTCAGGCTTGGGGCCACCAGAGCGTCGGATGCGCAGTTGAAAGCGTTGCCGCTTTGGGTGCGCAGGTTACCGAACGGAATGCTGGCTTTGGTGCCGGTTACGTTCGCATGGGGGTAGAAAGCCATGTATTGCCATGCTCCGGTCTGCGCCGGCAGCTCTCCTTCGAATGCGAAGTCGTTGTTGTTGTAGCTGAACTGCCGAAGCTCCGGGGTTGAGCCGGGGGCGGTGAAAAGAATCCCCATGGCGTCGTTGTCTTCCCAGTATCCGGTAAATGTGCTTTCCCCGACGGAGATGCCGGCGCGGGTTTCGGCGTCGTCAGCGACATCGGCATGGAGCTTTACGAACGTATTGCCGGCGCGTGCCGGATCGTTCGTCTCGTCATAATTGCTGCAGCCCGCGAACAGCGCAGTCGCAACGAGGATTGCCAGGGCTTTATAGGAGTTTTTCATAGCTGCGCCGTTTTTTATTCGTTATCCAAATAGAAATCGTCGTAGCTTACGCTGGTCGGCTCTACGCCGCCGCCGGGAAAGGAGTTGGCAAATCCCTTTTCGGGCTGCACGTCGATCTGTTCGAGCAGGGGTGTGACATAGCACAGCTTCCCCGCCCGGTGGGTGGTTACATTCTTCATAGTCAAAATCTGTTAATTGCGTCGGAAGCAAATGTAGAAAGGTCCTGACTAAGATGAAAATAAATTCAACGAACCGGCGGATTCTTTCAACGAACCGGCGGATTTGACGGACGGCGATCGGGCTGAAATGGTTTAAGAAAGAGCGAAAAGGTGTACTTGGTGAACGATAAAGGCCGCCCGACGATTCGGACGGCCCTTATTTCGAGCTGTTTAGGCGACTATTTTACGTATTTGTTCAGCCAGCCGAAGAACTCCCGGTTCCAGACGAGTGCGTTCTGGGGTTTGAACACCTGGTGGGCTTCGTTTTCGAACTCCACCAGACGGGCCGGGATTCCGCGGACACGGGCGGCGGTGAACGCTTCGAGCGATTGCGTGTAGGGGATTCGGAAGTCGTATTCGCCCGTGAAGATCAGTATCGGCGTATCCCATTTTTCGACGAATTTGTGCGGCGAATTGGCGTAGGAACGCTGTGCGACTTTGTTCGACTGATCCCAGTAGGGGCCACCGTAATCGTTGTTGATGAAGAACAGTTCCTCGGTTTCGCCGTACATCGACTCGAAATTGAAGATGCCGCAGTGCGAGATGAAGGCTTTGAACCGCTTCTGGTGGCATCCGGCCAGGAAGTAGACCGAATATCCGCCGTACGATGCGCCGACGCAGCCCATGCGGGTCTCGTCGGCCCACGGCTCCTTCGCCACGTCGTCGATGGCCGAGAGGTAGTCGCGGATGTTCTGGCCCGAGTAGTCGCCCGAAATCTGGTCGAGCCACTCCTGTCCGAACGAGGGCAGGCCGCGGCGGTTGGGCGCCACGACGACATAACCCTGCGCCGCCATCAGCTGGAAATTCCAGCGGTAGCTCCAGAACTGCGAAACGACGCTCTGAGGACCGCCCTGACAGTAGAGCAGCGTGGGGTATTTCTTGGCGGGATCGAAGTCGGGCGGCAGGATCACCCACGTCAGCATCTGTTTGCCGTCGGTGGTTTTGACCCAGCGTTTCTGCACCTCGCCCATTTTAATATTGTCGTAGACGGGTTTGTTGATGGCCGAAATCTGCGTCAGCGTGCCGTCCGCGGGATTCACGTCGAAGAACTCCGTAGCCATCGAGATCGTACACATTTCGGCGGCGATCTTGTCGCCCGCCATCGAGAAGGCGTTGATGTCGTGGTCGCCGCGGGTCACCACTTCGACTTCGCCGACCGAAGGCGCGATGCGGCATATCTGGTGCGTGGCTTCGATCGGAGCGATAAAATAGAGCATGTCGCTGCCGCTCCAGACGACGTTCATGGCATTGTAGTCGAAATCTTCGGTCAGGTCCTGCATTTGGGCCGTCCGGCAATCGTAGAGGAACAGACGCGCCTTGTCCGACTCGTTGCCGGCACGGCGCTGCGAGAGGAAGGCGATCTGCCGGTCGTCGGGCGACCAGACGGGGTATTTGTCGTAACCTGCCATAACGGCCATGTCCGCGATCGGTTCGCCGGTATTGACGTTTACGGGTTTGCAGATGTTCTGCGTCACGCCGCTTTCGAGTACGTAGACGAAGATGTCCGAATCGGTCGAAACTGCGTACTCGGTGCCGGTCAGCGGCTTGCAGGTGTACGCCAGCATCGTTCCGGCGTTGTTCCACGCGATTTCGGCCATGTCGAAGTAGGGAGCCAGCGGAGCGTCCCACGCGGCGTCCTTGCCGATGATGTCCACGCCGGGCTTCAGCCCCTCGGCTCCGAAGTCGCCGACGAAGATATGCAGGTAGGAACCCTCGTCCCAGTAATTCCAGTGGCGGGCCATCAGGTCGTCGTAGATGCGGGCTTTCGATTTGTCCATGTCCTTGTAGACGTCCGACGATTTGCGGTCGCAGACCTCGACACGCTGTACGTACCATGCCTTGTCGCCGCGGGGGCTGATGCCGAAGCCTTCGACGTCCTTGTCGAATGCCGAGAGTTGTTTGGCATTGCCGCCTGCGGGGGTCATTTCCCAGACCTGCATCGAGCCGCTGCGGTCCGAGAGGAAGTAGATCTTCTGTCCGTCGGCGCTCCACTTGGGATCGGCGTTGTTCGATGCGGTGTCGGTCAGGCGCGTTACGGCCTTGGTCGCCAGGTCTTCGACCCAGATGGTCGTCACGCCGCGGTTTTCGGCCATGTTGTAGTCGGTCTGCGCATAGAGGAGCGTACGGCCGTCGGGCGAGAGCGACGAGGAGCCTGCACGGCTCATTTTCCACATCACCTCGGGAGTGAGAATACCTGCGGCGATCTCATCGGCCGTCAGGGCATTGTCGATGGTAAGGGGCTGCGGCCGCTTGTCGTCGCATGCGCTCAGTCCCGTAGCTGCAATAGCCATAAAAAGGAGTAATTTTTTCATTTTTAGTCGGGTTTCTTCTATTTATTCGTATTTTTGCGTTCAAATCCGATCGGCATGAACCATACCGTATATTTTGCAGATAAAGCCGTGATTTTCACCTCGGACGCACTCGGCGGCGAATACTATGCCGTTGCGCCCGCGGACCTGACGGACCTATCACGAGCGAAGGTAACGAAAATTCTCGAATCGCACAACTGCGTCGCCGTCGTTTCTGCCGACCCCGATGCCGCGTTCAGGACTTTCGCGGCCGATTTTACGCAGGTCGAAGCGGCGGGCGGCGTCGTGGTGAACGATCGCGGTGAGTGGCTGATGATGCGCCGCAACGGCCGCTGGGATCTGCCCAAGGGACATCTCGAATGCGGCGAGCGCATCGAAGCGTGCGCCGCGCGCGAAATCGCCGAGGAGACGGGCGTCCGCGCCGAAGTAGTGCGGCCGCTGTGCCGGACGTGGCACGCCTATTATTTTCCGAAGACCGACCGCTGGGAGCTGAAGCGCACCCAATGGTACGAACTGCGCGCGGCCGCCTGCGGCGATCTGGTACCCCAGACCGAGGAGGGTATCGAGACGGTCGCGTGGTGCGCTCCGGCCGAAGCGATGGCCCATGCCGCCGAAAGTTTTCCCACGGTGCGCACCGTACTCGAACGGCTCGAAGCCTGCCTGCCTGACGATAAAAACCTTTGACCCATATGCTTTCAACCTCCGCTTCCGCCTATCCCGACTCGAAACCCCATTATGCGATCCTCGACGGTCTGCGCGGCGTTGCGTCGCTGGTCGTCGTCGCGTTTCACCTTCTCGAAGCGCACGCCGCGAGCCATGCCGACCAGATCATCAACCACGGCTATCTGGCCGTCGATTTCTTCTTTGTCCTTTCGGGCTTCGTCATCGGCTACGCCTACGACGACCGCTGGGGGCGCATGACCTACCGCGATTTCTTCAAACGCCGCCTTATCCGCCTGCATCCGATGGTGGTGATGGGCATGCTGATCGGCGCTGCGGCGTTCTACTTCGGCGCCGGAGGACCCTATGAAATGATCGCCGGCGTTCCCGTCGGACGCATGCTCCTGATTTTGCTGCTGGGGTGCCTGATGATTCCCGTATCGCCGTCGATGGACATCCGCGGCTGGAGCGAAACCTATCCTTTGGACGGCCCTGCCTGGTCGCTTTTTTTCGAGTATATCGCCAATATCTGCTATGCGTTCGTCCTGCGGCGGCTTTCGAAGCTGATGCTGGGGGCGCTCGCCGTCGTCGCGGCATACTTTACGGTGCGCCTTGCCGTGACGCAGGGCGATATGATCGGCGGCTGGGCGCTCGATGCCAAGCAGCTCGGCGTCGGGTTTACGCGGCTGGCCTATCCGTTTATCGCCGGACTGCTGCTTTCGCGTATCGGGAAGCTGATCCGCCTGCGCGGTGCGTTCTGGCTTTGCAGTATCTGTGTCGTCGCCGCGCTCGCCGTGCCGCATCTGGGGGAGGACCGCCTGTGGCTGAACGGTCTCTACGACGCCGCATGTATCATCGTCCTCTTCCCGCTGATCGTAGCGGCCGGCGCGGGCGGCAAAGTCACGGACCGGGTGTCGAAAAAGGTCTGCAATTTCCTGGGCGACATCTCCTATCCGCTGTATATCACGCACTATCCTTTCGTCTATATTTATACTGCGTGGGTCGTCGATACCCGTCCTGCATGGCCCGAAGCGCTGGGGTACGGCGCACTGGTCTATGGCGGCAGCATCCTGTTGGCATGGTTGTGCCTGCGCCTGTACGACGAACCTGTGCGCGGCTGGCTCAAACGCCGCTTCATGCAGCGCAAACCGGCG
>CAKVKI010000115.1 GCA_934754975.1 uncultured Alistipes sp.
GGCACACTCCGTTCAGCATGAACGTCAATCTCAAAATCTCCAAGCGTCTCTACCGCGACAAGATGGGTGCGGCGATTTTTGTAAACCGGCTGTTCACCTACAGCCCCTCGTTCAGAAACGAGACCAACGCATTGGTACGCCGTTACTCCAGCCCCTATTTCGGCATGGAACTCAACTTTAAACTGTAAAGCGATGATAAAACCTGTCCTGCGAGCCCTGCTCCTGCTCTCCGCACCGCTGTTTTCGGCCTGCGAAAAAGACGACTCAATCTTCACCCGGGTCTCTATCCGCTTCGTAATGCCGGACAGCCGCCCCGTCGAAAAACTGGAAATTATCCAGGACGGCGAAGTCGGCGAAACGCCTTACAGGTCCTACTTCACCGACATCAACTTCTCGCACCCCGAACTCAAAGGCAAAGAGACGATTCCGTTCCCGGACGTCGATGCGGACAACTGCGCCGAAATACGGCTCCGCAAGAGCGTTTACACCTTCATCGTCTATGCCAAAGCGACATATGCGTCAGGAGAGGTCAGAGTACTGGCCAATACGGACTATCAGGAGAATCCGAAGGCCGTAACCTGGGTGCAGGACAGCGAATCGATCGTATTACTGCTAAAATCGAACTGATGATGAAGGCGCTTTTCCTGACGATACTGGCGTTGCTGCCCGCCGCCGCTGCCGCCCAGCGCGATACGCCCGGCATACTGGAGCGTTCTTCCGCTTTCGACGCGGAGAGCGAACGGGCCGTGGCGGAATTTCACACGGCATCGTCCGCGGCGATGCTCTACCGCAGCGAACAGTCGCTTTCGCAGCTCTCGCTGCGCATCGACCTGCGCCGCGAGCAGGAAGCGCTGCTGCAGCCGCTGGGCGACGGGGCGTTCGACGGGGGATTTTACGCCGAAAGCTACCGGCGTCTCAGCGAGCGGTCGGCGGCATGGGCCGACGCCCGGTATGTCCGCGGCAGCCGCCGCAACGTCTGCTGGAACTCCACGGCCGACTACCTGTTGCTCTACCCCTGCGTCACGGCGGATTCCGTCGGCGGAAACCTCTCGACCGAGGAGTATGCTTTCGGCGGCGGCTACGTCCGGCGGGTGGGACGCTTCGACCTGGCGATCCGGGGCGACTACCGAGCCGGGCAGGAGTACCGCAGGGTCGATCCGCGGCCCCACAACGTCGTTTCGGATTTCGCGGTCAGACTCGGCGTCGGCATGCAGTTTCGGCAGTACGTTTTGGGGCTGGACCTGCAGGGAAGGCTTTACAAACAGGATCAGGATATCGATTTTTTCTATCCGCCCGGAGCCAGCTCGTCCGAGTTGTATATGACCGGACTGGGGAGCCATTATGCACGCTATTCGCTGACCGAAACCAGCTTCGACATAGGCTACGACGGAAAGGGCTGCCTGCTGGCGGTGCAGCTCATGCCGCGGTACGCGAAAGGCTGGTATGCCCGCGCCGCGTTCGAAAGCCTTACGACGGAACGGCTCAACAAACCCAACAACACGGTCCCCGTAACCCGTCTTGAGACCCGTCAGGCGACCTTCGCCGCAGCCTACCGCAGCGGCCGCTGGAGCCTGCGCGCCGGGGGCGGCTATGAACTGCGCCGCAGCATCGAAATGGTCGCCGACCGCACGGGGCACAGCGTCATCGTCGACAAGCAGGCGATGTACAGGAACCGCATCTGGCGCGCCGACGCCGAAGCGACCGCCGAATGGCGGGGCGGCACGGTCAATTACATGCTCAGCCCCCGCGCGGAGTGGCGGCAGTCCACGGCCGCATACGTCTATCCGGCACGGCGGATGCGGCTCGCGCAGTTCTGCGGCGCGGTGCGCGGCAGTGCGGAATGGCTCCGCCCGCAGTGGCGCGTGAAAGCGACAGCGGGGATCGGCTGTTACGTCTCGCCCGACGAGGAGGTTTCGCTCAGCGGCATTCAGGAAAACATCTCGCAATACCTGACCTACACGGCGGCGCGGCTGAGCGGCCGGGCCGTCGCGCCCGAAGTTTCGCTGCGCGTTGAACGCCGTCTGAGCCGGAATCTGGCCTGTTTCGCCGAAACGGGATGGAGGCCCCGGTTTTACAGCGGAGGATTGTCCGAACACCTCCTGACGGCAGCGTTCGGCATCCTGTTCTAAACGACCGAATCAATATTTGTCAAACCAATAATAAAACCAATTATGAAAAAGCTTTTCTTAATTCTGACGACGGCCCTCTTCGCAGCGGGCTTCGCATCCTGCACCGACGATCCCCGGCAAACGCCGGTCAATCCGGTCATCGCATCCCAGACCCTGCGCGCACTCGGCGGCAATGTGCTGGTAAACGTGCCCGAAGCGGATTTCGACGTGAATATTCCAACCGAAGCAACGTCCTGGATTCGGGTCAACGAATCCGAATCTTCGGGCAAAGCCCTCGTGCTGGCTGTCGAGGAGAACGAAACGGGCGCGGAGCGTTCGGCTGTCGTGAACGTGACGCGGAGCGGCAGGAGTACCGTGCTGGCGACCGTAACCATCAAACAGAGCGACATCACGCTGAAAACCGGCGAATTCGTGATCGAGGAGATCTACTTCACCGGCACGGCGCTCCCCGAAACGGGACAGCCCGACACGTGGCTGGGCGACCAGTACATCAAGATCCGCAACAACTCGGACGAAGACCTCTATGCCGACGGCATGATGCTGATCCTTTCGAGCGGACTCAATTCGGGCACGAACTGCGAGATGATCGAAGGCAGGGACTTCCGCAAGGAGTGCTGCGCGGGCAACGCATTCTACTGCATCCCCGGCAGCGGGCAGGACGTGCCGGTCAAAGCCGGCGAATCGCTGATCGTCGTCAACAACGCCCAGAACCATACCGTCGGCAACCCGAATTCGTGGGACGCGACGAAAGCCGACTTCGAGTGGTACGACGTTTCGTCGAACGAGGACTACCTGGACATCGACAACCCCGACGTACCCAACCTCGACAAATGGTACGCTTCGACATGGACGGTCCAGGTACTCCACAACCGCGGCTTCAACGCCGTGGCTATCGCCATGCCGCCCGTCGGCCTGACCGCAGAGCAGTTTCTCGCCGAATATCCGCTCGAAGACGCCCAGTACATCTTCCACTCTCCCAACGGTTCGGACTACACAATGCCGCTGCGCAACTGCTACCGCGTGCCTAACGAATGGATACTCGACGCCGTGAACACGGGCTGCCGCGACGCATACTACATCGGCCCGTGGGACGCTTCGCTCGACGCGGGTTATGCATGGTGCGGCACAGTCGACGGAGATGCCGGCCGCTTCGGCAAGTCGGTGATCCGCAAGAGCGGTTCCAGCGGCAAGCTCATCGACTCGAACAATTCGACCAACGACTTCGAGTCCAACACGAAGGCGTCGCTGATCAGGTAAACCGGAAAAGCGACTATTCTTTATGACCGATTCTGTCATCGAATGCCGCGGCCTCACCCACTGTTACGGGGAGCGGCTGATATACAAAGAGCTGAGTTTCGAGGTTCCGCGCGGGCGGATCCTCGGACTTCTGGGTAAAAACGGCACCGGGAAGACCACGACCATCAACATCCTGAGCGGCTACCTGCAGCCCCGCGCCGGGCAGTGCCTGATCTTCGGCGAGGATATCCGCACGATGCGGCCCGAAACCCGCGCCCGGATCGCCCTGCTGATCGAAGGACACGTACAGTACGCCTTCATGACCATCGGGCAGATCGAACGGTTCTACGCGCAGTTTTATCCCCGCTGGAACCGCGACGCCTACTACGGACTGATGGAAATGCTGAAAGTGGCGCCCCGGCAGCGCATCTCGCGCATGTCGTGCGGGCAGCGTTCGCAGGTGGCCCTGGGACTGATTCTCGCCCAGAACGCCGACCTGCTCGTACTCGACGACTTCTCGATGGGGCTGGACCCCGGCTACCGCCGCCTGTTCGTGGAATACCTGCGCGACTATGCGCAGAGCGCGGAAAAGACCGTTTTCCTCACCTCGCACATCATTCAGGACATGGAAAAGCTCGTGGACGACTGCATCATCATGGATTACGGAAGTATTCTGGTGCAGATGCCCGTCGGCGAACTGCTCGGCACGTTCCGGCGTTATACCTTCACGCCGGGCGCCGGCGTCACGATCCCCGCCGGCGAGGGCTTCTACCACCCCAGCGCAGTGAACGGCCGCGCCGAACTCTACTCGTTCGACCCGCCCGCGACGGTGCAGGGCGTGCTGGAGCGCGCGGGCGTCGCCTGCGGCGACCTGCGGGGCGAGACGCTGAGCCTCGAAGACGCGTTTATCGGACTGACCGGAAAATACTAGACCCGAATTATGATTAAAGCCATATTTTACAAAGAGCGGATCAAAATGCGCTGTTTCTATCCGCTGGGCGCATTGTTGCTCTTCGGAGCCACCGCCTATGCGCTGCTGCGCGTCCAACGGGTGATAACGTTCAAAGGCGCGGCGCATGTCTGGGAGGTGATGCTCGAAAAGGAGGTCGTCTTCATCGACATGCTCCAATACCTGCCTGCCCTGCTGGGCATACTGCTCGCCGTGGTGCAGTTCGTCCCCGAAATGACCCGGAAACGGCTGAAGCTGACGCTTCACCTGCCCTTTCCGCAGCGGAAGATGATCCTGCTGATGTCGGGCATCGGACTGGGTGCGCTGGCATTGCTGTTCGCCGTGCAAATGGCCGTGCTGTGGTGGTATTTCCACGCCCTGCTGGCTCCCGAACTGGCCGCGCGGATTCTGCTGACGGCATTGCCGTGGTATCTGGCCGGGCTGACGCTCTACCTGCTGACGGCATGGATTTGTCTCGAACCCACCTGGAAGCGGCGGCTGGCGAACCTGCTGGTCGCCGCGGGCGTCTGCCGGATCTTCTTCCTCTCCGACACTCCGCAGGCTTACGACGGCATGCTGCCGTGGCTGGCGGCGCTGCTGGTCGGTTCGCTGTTCTTCCCGCTGCTTTCGGTCCATCGTTTCAAACAGGGATGTCAGGATTAACCCGCAAAACGACAAATCTATGATAAAGAGTATCAAAACCGGAATAATTCTCCTTGCTGCGCTCCTGCTGGCATGGCTGCTGCCATGGTGCTACGCGTTCGTGTGCGCATCGCCCTCGTGGTCGCCGTTCACGCTCTACAGCTGCGTGACGCACGGCTTCGCATCGGTGGATTTCGACCGCGAAAACAACGTCGCCGGCCGCGACCTGCACGGCAACACCTACACCCAGCAGCAGTTCGACAGCATCCTGCCGACGTTCTACTACCGCCAGCTCGCCGCCGAAGGACGATTCCCGGCCCAAATCGAAGGCGTGGCCGTCGAATCGCGCGACATAGAGCGCACGAACTTCATGTTCCGCACGTCGCCCGGCGAAATCAACCGCCGCAGACCGGCGGTCTATCGACTGCTGGAGTCGATGCCCGACCGCGTCGATTTAGAACCGGCGACCGACGTGTTCCGCATCACCGGCGAGGGGATCGAGTTCGTCGACATGGAGACCAACACCCTCGACCGGGAAAAGAGCGCGGCTTTCACCAAAGTACTGCGGAACAAGGGCTTTTCGTTCCCGGCCCGCGTCGTCTGCGGCAACCCATCGACGCGCAAGCGGTACGACAACGGCTATCTGCTGGTGGACGACTCTCAGTGCGTCTACCACATGAAACAGGTACGCGGCCGCCCGTTCGTGCGCCGCACCGACGTTGCGGATACGCTGCAGATCGGCCGGATTTTCGTCACGGAGTTCGCCGACCGCAAAAATCTCGGTTTCCTTGTGGACAGGAAAAAACGGTTCTATACGCTCGGTGCGGAGGATTACAAACTGCATGAAATTCCCGTCGGGAAATTCGACCCCGTGCAGCAGAACATGACGATTATCGGCGACATGTTCTACTGGACGGTCGCCATACAGGATCCCGAATCGAAACGCTACGCGGCCGTAAACGCCCGCGACTACTCGCTGGCGGACGAATACCGGCCCGAAGAGACGCCGCAGGCATGGGCGGAATACGCCAAATACCTGTTCCCTTTCGAACTGTCGTTCACCTCGCCGCAGGACGGCTACGTGAAGCCCCGGATTGCGGAGGTGTCCGGTCAGGCCCTCTGGCTGGGGCTCGCGCTCGGCGCGCTTTATGCGCTCATACGCCGCAGACAGCCCTGGCAGATCGCCGGCGTCATCCTGCTGGGACTCTTCCTCTTCGTTCCGCTGCTGGTGTTCGGCACGGCAAAAGAATAAGGACAAATCCAGCCCCCGGAAAGAAGGGCGGCCGTTTAGACGGCCGCCCTTTTATCACGCGCAGTTTCCCGGATCAGGTCAGGAAAATAAACAGCAACGGAATCAGAATCCCCGCGATCAACTCGACGCCTCCGCGGCCCCATAATCCTTTCGGGCCGCGCATCATCACCAGCCCCGAAAGCACAATCACGACCAATCCCGCCAGAAAGACATCCGAAAAGGCCGTCCACCAGCGCGACGGATTGTAATGCAGGCGGTTCAGGCTGCTCAGCACGGGCCGCCTGCGGATCGACTCGTAGACGGCGCGTCCCGACGCCAGATCGACCGTCAGCGAACTGCTGCCCCGGATAAAGATCTTCAGCCGGTCCGGCTCGGGAAAGTAATGTTTTAGGTAGTTGCCCTCTTCGCCGACGCGCAGGAGCAGTTCTTCGGCCCGCGCACGGGTCCACTCCCGCTCGGCGTGCGGCATCGTTCCTGCAAAAGCCAGCTCCGTCCGGCGCACCGAATAGTCGGAATTGAAATCGCGTTTGTGGTTGAGCATGAAGCCCGAAACCGTATAAATCAGCAGTACGCCCGAAAAGAAAAAGGAGAGGTCGCGGTGAACGGACCTGCTCCATTTCCTTACGGCGGACATAAACGACCGTGTCCCCATGACGTGCAAAACTTTCTATTTCAAAACTTCATAACTCCCGCCCTCCACATGGTAGAACGAGAGGTATTCCTTGCCCTCCCTGGCTTTGCGGTCGGCGATCCGGGCGCGGAAATCAGCGATGCGCTTTTCAGTACTGCTCGCAACCGATTCGCCGCGGGCCTGCTGTTCGGCGCTGCATCCGGCTTCGCCCCCGCCGTGCTGCTGGGCGAGCCGGTCTTTGAGCTGCCGCTCCCACTCGGCAAGGTATGCCTCGTCGATCCGGTCCTCGGCCAGCGTGCCCGTCACCCGCACGATGTTGTTCACACATTCGGGCCTGAAACTGCCGATCTTATCTCCGGCTTCGATGCGGACGACCTGCGTGTCGTCGGTTCCCATCAGGAAGATTTTGCGTCCTCCGTGGCGGCAGATATGCATGCAGACGCCCTCGACCGTCACTTCGCCGCCGGTCAATTTTTCGGCATCGGCGAGCAGGTTATCGACCTCCATAGCGGGACTCTGCGCCGCAGCGGTTTCGGCCGCAGAAGCGTTCATTTTGTTGGGGTTGCCGCCGCATCCGGCGAGGAACAGCACGGCGGCCGCCAACGCCGCACAATAAACGAAATGTCTCATAGTAAGATTAATTTTTCTTCATTTTCCGCATCCGGCGCAACGGACCGTCCCGCTGCGCCTCGGCAGTTTTTCGCAATACAAAGAAACGACACTCCGCCGGTAACGGCAATACCCGGTTTTAGGGGTTTTCAGGAGCGGCAATACCTTTATAGAGGGATAGCGGCCGCCCCGAAACGCTCCGAAATACGGGTTTCAGCGCTCCGTGATCTTATAATCCCCGCCCAGCGCCCGCTGCAATTCGGCCAGTTCCGGCTCCCGCCCGGCAAATTCGACCGTCGCGGCGGGAGGATCGAGCGAGACAACGGCGCGGACGCCTTCGACGGCGTTCAGGGCCTTTTCGACATGCATCCGGCAGTGGGCGCACATCATTCCTTCGATACGATACTCTTTTTTCATGGCAGTTTGTTTTTCAGTTATTGATTCGGTATTTTCATGGACGGCTTCCGTTCCGAGCCGTTTCGCCCTCAGCCGCAGGCTGTTGGCCACCACGCTCACGCTGCTCAGGGCCATCGCGGCCCCGGCGAGCATCGGATTGAGCAGGAACCCGGTCAGCGGATAAAGCACGCCGGCGGCGACGGGCACGCCTATCAGGTTGTAGATAAACGCCCAGAAGAGGTTTTGCCGGACGGTGCGCACGGTCGCGGCCGAAAGACGGATCGCCGCGGCGATCTTCGTCAGGTCGGACGAAAGGATCGTGACCTTGGCCACGTCGATCGCAATGTCGCTACCCCGCCCCATGG
>CAKVKI010000116.1 GCA_934754975.1 uncultured Alistipes sp.
CATCAGGGCTTTCAGTTCGGCCGTTATGGTCGGATATTCGTCCGATACGTCGTGCTGCTCCGAGGGATCGTCGTCGAGGTTGTAAAGTTCGTAACGCGGATTTTCCGTCCGGATAGCCAGATGAAGCAGTTTCCACGGTCCGCGCCGCACCGCCTGCCGACCGTTTTTCTCCATGAATTCGAAGTAGAGGAAAGCGTGCTGTTGTTGTTCGCCGCGGTTATCCAGCAACGGCAGGAGGCTGATTCCGTCGTCGGGGACTGCGGCCGTTCCGCATCCGAGCAGTTCGCCGAACGTGGCGGGCAGGTCCCAGAAAGCGCACATGAAATCGCTCCGGCTGCCCGGCGCGATGTGGCCCGGCCATGCGACGATCATCGGCACGCGGATTCCGCCTTCGTACAGATCGCGTTTGTAACCCCGGTAGATGCCGTTGCTGTCGAAAAAATCGGGGTCGGCGCCGCCTTCCCGGTGGGGCCCGTTGTCGCTCGCGAAGACGATGATCGTATTGTCGTATACGCCCTTGTCTTTGAGTTTCTGCACGAGTTCGCCGACATAGTGGTCCAGACGTGTGACCATGGCCGCGAACGTCGCCCGCGGATAGGGCTGCGAGCAGTAGCCGCCTTTGCGGAAGCCTTCGCCGGAGTCGATACCGACGTAGGGCGTCTCGGGATAGAGTCCGCGGAAACGTTCGATGATGCTGTCCTGCGGCACGATGAGTTCGGCGTGGGGAATGGTCGTGGGGTAGAAAAGAAAGAACGGTCCCTGCTGCGCGGCTTCGTCGATGAATTCGAGCGCCCGTGCGTGGATCAGGTCCGGGGCGTAGGAGCCTTCGCCGTAAGGCACCGGGTCGGTATTGTCCGCCAGTTCGATGCGGCGGCTTCCGTCCCACAGGTGGTCGGGATAGTAACTGTGGGCCAGCAGCTGGCAGTTGAACCCGTAAAACCGGTCTATTCCCTGCCGGGCCGGATCGCCCGTGGAGCCGATGAAGCCGAGTCCCCATTTGCCGAACGCCCCTGTGGCGTAGCCTGCGTTTTTGAAGTTGAGGAACAGCGCCGCGGCTCCTTCGGGCAGGGGATATTGTCCTTCGGGCGGGAGTTCGATGTTTCCCCTCACGGGGGTGTGTCCCGAGTGGGTCCCCGTAAGTAGGCATGAGCGCGACGGGGCGCTGACGGTCGTCCCAGCATAACACTGGGTAAACCGCATGCCCGCCGCGGCCAGCGAGTCGATATGCGGAGTCCGGAATTTTTGCTGTCCGTAACAGCTGAGATCGCCGTAGCCGAGATCGTCGGCGAGGATGAACAGTACGTTGGGCCTGCGTTCCTGCTGCGGTGCGGGATTTCGGGCCGAAGTCCGGTCGGCCCCCGCCAATCCGGTCAACAGGACGCCGCTGAGTAAAAGACGGTGGTTCATAAAGGTAGGGGTTTGTGTAAAAACTAAGTAAAGATAGGAATAATATTCCGGATAGCCCAAGGTGCGGATGAAAACCTTGCTGGGATATGTTTTTTCGGCTTTCGGTACCGGTTTTGTCGGGGAATTTGTTATTTTTGCAAAAAATAAAGCATGAACTTCGTCGAACTGCTCGCCCCAGCCAAAGATTTACAGTCGGCCGTGGCCGCCGTGGATTACGGCGCCGACGCCGTCTATATCGGCGGCGCGAAGTTTGGAGCGCGCCATGCGGCGGGCAACAGTGCGGAGCAGATCGCCCGCGTCGCGGAGTATGCCCATCGTTACGGCGTGCGGGTGCATGCCACGCTCAACACCCTGATTTACGACGACGAACTGGAGACTGCCGAGCGGCAGGCCCGCGAGTTGATCGCGGCCGGGGTCGATGCGCTCATCGTGCAGGACATGGCCCTGCGGCGGATGAACCTTCCGGTCGAACTGCACGCCTCGACGCAGGTATGCAACATGACGCCCGAACAGGCGCGTTTCCTAGGCGAATGCGGTTTCGCCCGCGTGATTCTCGAACGGGCGCTGTCGCTCGATGAGATCCGGGCGATATGCGCTGCGACGGGCGCCGAAGTGGAGTGCTTCGTCCACGGGGCCATCTGCGTGGGTTACAGCGGCCGCTGTTTCCTTTCGCGGTCGATGTCCGAGCGGAGCGGCAACCGCGGCGCATGCAGCCAGCCGTGCCGCCTGACCTACGACCTGACCGACGGCTGCGGACGCACCTATCTGGCCGGAAAACACCTGCTCTCGGTCCGTGACCTGAATCTTTCGGCGCATGTCGGCGACCTGCTGGATGCCGGCGTCAGGTCGCTGAAAATAGAGGGCCGTCTCAAAGACATCAATTATATCCGCAATACGGTGGCCTGTTACCGCCGCGCGGTGGACGATGCGCTGACCGCGCGGCCGCACCTGCGGCGGGCTTCGGTCGGTGAAAGCGTCGCGGACTTCACGCCCGATACGGCCAAGAGTTTCACCCGCGGGGAGTCGGAGTACTTCTTTGCGGGCAAACGTGCTGGCGTGGCGTCGTTCGACACGCCGAAGGCCGTCGGCGAATATGCGGGCCGCGTGACGCGCATCGAAAGGAACCGCTTCCGGCTCGACCGGGCGCACATGCTGGCGGCCGGCGACGGCATCTGTTTCCTGACGCCGCGCGGATTGGTCGGAACCAACGTCAATGCCGCCGACGGCGACTGCGTGACGCCCAACCGCATGGAGGGAATCGCTCCGGGATGCGAAGTCTACCGCAATTACGACCACCGCTTCAACCTGCTGCTCGAACGGAGCCGCACGCGGCGCATGATTCCGGTCGCGGCCGTGGTGACGGCGTCGGCGGAGGGTGTGACATTCCGCTATACCGACTGCGAGGGGGTTACGGCTGTCGCCGAACGCCGCGTTGCGTTGGAGCCGGCGAATAATGCCGAAGCGAACGCCGCCGCCCTGCGGACGCAGGCCATGAAGAGCGGCGATACGATTTTTGCGGTGCGCTCGGCCGAGGTGCAGGGAACCGAATGGTTCGTCCCGGCGTCGCTGGCGGCGCAGCTGCGCCGCGAAGGGCTTGCCGCCCTGCTGCAGGCCCGGCTGGCACGGGGCATCGAACACCGGATTCTGCCCGAGGGCGCGGCTGTATATCCGTCGGAGACGCTTTCGGCCGAAGAGAATGTCACAAACCGCCTTGCAGAAGCCTTTTACCGCGATCACGGCGTAGGGCGGATCGAGCGGGGACTCGACCTGGCGGCCACGACCGCCGGACGCCGGGTGATGCGCTCGGCCTACTGCATCCGCCGCGAAATCGGCGAATGCCTCAAGGAGCGGCCCCGGCTGAAGGGCGATCTGTGGCTGGAGCGCGGCGCGTCCCGCTACCGGCTGGAATTCGACTGCGTTCGCTGTGAGATGAACCTGGTGGACTGCACCCGCAAAGAAACTACGAAACCAAAACCATAACCGATGAAAAAGACTTTCTTGATCCTTGCGGCGGCGCTTTCGGGCGTGCTGACCGCTTCGGCCCAGACCGGCCGCGAATGGCAGGACCCTGCCGTCAATGAAATCAACCGCCTGCCGATGCACTCGACTTTCGCGGCGGGCGAAAGCATGCCGCTCGACGGCGTGTGGAAATTCCATTGGGTGCGCAACGCCTCGGAGCGTCCCTCCGGCATCTGGCAGACCGATTACGACGATGCGTCGTGGGGCGCGATGCCCGTGCCGGGTATGTGGGAGCTGAACGGTTACGGCGATCCTGTTTATGTGAATGTCGGCTATGCGTGGCGCGGCAATTTCGAGAACGATCCGCCGCATGTGCCCGACGCCGAAAACCATGTCGGCTCCTACCGTCATACCTTCGAAGTGCCGGCGTCGTGGAACGGCAAGGATATTTTCCTCTCGATCGGCTCGGCGACGTCGAACGTCTATGTCTGGATCAACGGCCGCTTCGTCGGCTACAGCGAGGACAGCAAACTTGCGGCGGAATTCGACGTCACGAAATTCGTGAAGCCGGGCGAAAACTTGATCGCCCTGCAGATGTTCCGCTGGTCGGACGGCACCTACCTCGAAGATCAGGACTTCTGGCGTTTCTCGGGCATCGCCCGCGGCGTGACGCTGACGGCCCGCGACAAGGCGCATCTGAAAGACGTGCGCATTACGCCGACGCTCGACGCCGATTATCGGGACGCCCAGCTGCGCGTCGAAGTGGAGACGACCCCGCGTGTGAAATCGGTCGGCCTGACGCTGCTGGATGCGGCGGGCAGGGCGGTGGCCGAACAGCAGGTCAGGCCTGCGGGCGGCAAAGCCGGGTATGTCTTCGAGGTTGCCGATCCCGCGAAGTGGTCGGCCGAGACTCCCAACCTCTATACGCTCCGGATCGCCGTGTCTGATGGGCGGAACGTGACCGAAACCGTGACGCAGCCCGTGGGCTTCCGTTCGGTGGAGATCCGGAATGCGCAGCTGCTCGTAAACGGACAGCCCGTGCTGATCAAGGGCGCCGACCGCCACGAGATGGACCCGATCGGGGGCTATGTGGTGAGCCGCGAGCGGATGATCGAGGATATCCGCATCATGAAGGAGATGAACATCAACGCCGTGCGTACGAGCCACTATCCCAACGACCCGCAGTGGTACGAACTCTGCGACGAGTACGGCATTTATGTCGTGGACGAGGCGAACGTCGAATCGCACGGCATGGGCTACGGCGAGAAGACGCTCGCCAAGGTGCCCGCTTTCGCGCAGGCGCATATGGAGCGCAACCAGCGCATGGTGCTGCGCGACAAAAATCACCCTTCGGTCATCATCTGGTCGATGGGCAACGAGGCGGGCATGGGGCCCAACTTCGAAGCCTGCTACCACTGGATCAAGGATTACGACGCGTCGCGCCCGGTGCATTACGAACGCGCCGTGTACGATCGGGACGGTATGTTTACCGACATCATCTGCCCGATGTACTGGGACTATGCGCAGTGTGAGAAATATTTGAAGAACAATCCCTCCAAACCGCTGATCCAGTGCGAATACGCGCATGCCATGGGCAACTCGATGGGCGGGCTGGACCATTATTGGAGGCTGGTGCGCGAATATCCGTCGTACCAGGGCGGATTTATCTGGGACTTCGTCGATCAGGGACTCGCCCGCTACGAAAAGAACGGCCGCGTGTCGTTCCTTTACGGCGGCGACTTCAATAATTACGATGCGACCGACAATTCGTTCAACTGCAACGGCATCATCGCGCCCGACCGCACATGGCATCCGCACGCTTACGAGGTGAAGCGGCAGTACCAGAGCATCTGGACCGCGCCCGTCGATCTGGCGCAGGGCCGCGTAGAGGTCTACAACGAAAACTTCTTCGTCGGACTGGGCGATTACGAACTGACGTGGGAACTGGTCGCCGACGGCGACGTGGTGAAGGCCGGCCGTATCGGCGAACTCGATGTCGCACCCCAGCAGCGCCGCACCTATGCGCTGGGCTTTACCTCCGCCGATTTCTGCCCGCAGGCGAAAGAACTGCTGGTGAACGTAACTTATAAACTGAAAAACAAACAGCCGCTGTTGGACATCGGCTATCCGGTTGCGCAACAGCAGTTCATCGTGCGCGAGTACGACTGTAAAGCTGCGTTCGGCCTTGCGGCGTCGGAACGCCCCGTCGAGGTGACTGCATGGGAGCGCGGTACGCGTGTCGCAGGCCAGACGTGGGAGATGTTCTTCTCGCGCGACGGCTTCCTCAGCGCCTACGATGTGGATGGCCGCGCACTGATGGCCGAAGGCGCGGAACTGCGTCCGCAGTTCTGGCGCGCTCCGACCGAAAACGACCTCGGAGCCGGATTGCAGCGCAAACTCGCCGTCTGGAAGAATCCCGAACTGAAACTCACGAAATTCGAGGCCGGCGTGAAGGACGGCGTGGCTGTCGTCCAAGCGTTTTATGAACTTCCCGCCGTGAAAGCGACGCTGGCGCTGACTTACCGGATCAACGGTGCAGGTGAAATGGAGGTTACGGAGCGAATGACCGCCGACAAGTCGGCCGAAGTTCCCAACCTGCTGCGTTACGGGATGGCGCTCACGATGCCGGCGCGTTACGACCGCGTGATCTACTATGGCCGCGGCGAACATGAAAACTATGCCGACCGCCTCTCGTCGGCCGATCTGGGCCGCTATGAACAGCGTGTGGCCGACCAGTACCACGACCAATATGTACGTCCGCAGGAGTCGGGCACCAAGAGCGACGTGCGCTGGTGGACCGTGGCCGACAGTTCGGGCACGGGACTGACGATCCTCTCCGACGCTCCGTTCTCGGCATCGGTGCTGCCCTATGCGACGGCCGACCTCGACGTGTCGAACTTCCCGCCCCAGCAGCATTCGGGAACGCTTACGGCGCGCGACGCGACGTTCGTGAACTTCGACCTGCGGCAGTCCGGACTGGGCTGTATCGACAGCTGGGGACAGCTGCCCGAAGAGCAGTTCCGGGTGCCTTACGGCGACTATACGTTCCGCTTCCTGCTCAGGCCGACGGTAAAATAAAGAAGATTTTTTATGCAAGAACAGCTGACACCCGCTTTCGGGGATTATGAATTGATCGACACGGGCGATTTCGAGAAGCTCGAACGTTTCGGGCGTTATGTCGTGCGCCGTCCCGAGCCGCAGGCCATCTGGCGGCGGACGCTCTCCGAGGAGGAGTGGCGTCGCGCGGCCGACGCCTCCTTCCTGCGCGATACGCGCAGCGAAGAGCGCGGCGAGTGGCGTCTCGGTCCCGAAATGCCTTCGCGCTGGACGGTGGATTACGCCTATAAGGAGATGCGGCTGCGCATGCGGCTGGGACTCACCTCGTTCAAGCATGTCGGCATCTTTCCCGAGCAGGCCGCCAACTGGAATTTCATCTATGACAACTGCCGGGCGCTGGCGTCGGGCGGAGCCGCTGCGATGGGGATTGCAGGCGCAAAGGCGTCGGTCGCAGTTCCGGACAAAACTGTTCCTGCGGGTATTTCGGACGGAACGGCGCCGAGGGGGCGGACTGCGCCGGGGAAGCCCGTTGCGCCCCGTGTGCTGAATCTTTTCGCCTATACGGGCGGCGCGAGCCTTGCGGCGCGTGCCGCCGGGGCGGAGACGACCCATGTCGACTCGGTGAAGCAGGTCGTAACCTGGTCGCGCGAGAATATGGAGTTGAGCGGGCTGGATGGCATCCGCTGGATCGTCGAAGACGCGCTGAAGTTCGTGCGGCGCGAAGTGCGGCGCGGCAGCCGCTACAACGGCATTATCCTCGATCCCCCGGCGTACGGCCGCGGCGCTGACGGCGAAAAATGGATTCTGGAAGACAATATCTGTGAGATGCTGGCATGCTGCGCGCAGCTGCTGGAGCCGCAGGGCGCGTTCCTCGTGCTGAACCTCTACTCGATGGGGCTTTCGTCGACGCTGGCCCGCACTGCCGTGCGGCAGGCCTTCGGCGCGCCGCTCGAAGAGCAGTACGGCGAACTTTGTTTCACGGACCGCGCGGGCAAGCAGCTGCCGCTGGGGACCTATTACCGTTTCATTCGCTAAAAGAGTACGATTATGGCTATTCTGACTGTATTGTTCGGCCTGCTGAGCGGCTGTCTGCTGGCTGTTCTGGTGGGGATCATCGGCAGCCGCCGGCGCATCGGCTTCGGGCTGGCTTTCCTGCTGAGCCTGATCTTCACGCCGCTCGTCGGCCTGATTATCACCCTGCTGACCGATCCGCTGCCGTGCGGCGGCCAGCGCTGGGGCTGTATCGGCACATTCGTAGCCGTCCTGGGCCTGTTGTGTCTGGGGGTCTTCCTGTTCCTGCTGCTGGCGGGAGCGGCGGTAGTTGCGATGGTCTGATCGGCGGACAGTGATAAAACGACGGCCGGGGCGTATGCTCCGGCCGTTGCTTATTTATAGGTTTTCCTGAGTCTGGCGATCATCTCTTCGACCTCCTGCCCGTAATGGGTAAAGAGTCCCCGGTTGAAGGCGCGCGGAAGCATGTAGAGCCACCCCTGCACCTTTTTGTCGGCGATCGTTTTGTCGAATACCGTGCGGAAATCGGCTCCCGACCGGAAATCCATCTCCATCTGCGTCGTGAATACGACTCTGCGTTCGTCGTAATAGGCTCCCAGCGTCTTGTCGAACGATTCGAGCGATTTGTAACAGCGCAGCAGTTCGGTGACGAGTTCTTTGTCGGCTATGTGGGGAGCGATGCCCGACGTTTTGAACATCTCCAGCGCGTCGGTCGAAAATTCGAACGGTTTC
>CAKVKI010000117.1 GCA_934754975.1 uncultured Alistipes sp.
TGAACGAATAGGTGACGCCCGGCGTATTTTTCGACCGGAACGTGACCTCGGCGTTGCGTTCCCGCTTGGTCGAATTGCTGGTGCATACCAGCTGCACGGTTTTTTTGCCGCTTCCGTTGTCGGCGCTCACGACCGAACACCAGCTGTCGTCCGAGGTCGAAGCTTCCCAGGCGTCGTTCGTATAGAGCGTCAGGGGCGTTTCGCTGCGTGTGACTCCTACGGCGATTCCTTCGGCCTGGAGACCGTCGATTTCGATGTAGGGTTCGCTGGTCTGCTGGGTGACGGTGAATTCCTTGCGGAACGAACCTTTGGCGTCGTCGCTTACGATGACCAGACGTGCCGTTTTAGGGGAGGAAAGGTCGTAGTTGCGCCCGGTAGCGACGGCGATTTCGATGTCGCCGAATCCCTCTTCCGGCGTGATTTCGAGCCACTCTTCGCTGCCGTCGTATTCGACGTGCGCTTTCCACCAGATGTTGGAGGCGATCGAGATGCGCGCGCTTTCGGCCTTGCCGTCGAGCGTCAGGCTTTTGTCGTCTATGCCCACGGCGGGCCGGGTGGTTTCGCTGCTGTATATATCGCTGTCCGAGCATGCTCCTGCAATGAGCAGCGCAGCGAGCATCGAACTTAATATTACCGTTTTTTTCATGGTTCTTTCGGTTTTCTGAATCTATTTTTTATTCGTGTAGTTGTAGTACCAGCCTTCGATTTTGTTGCTTGTCCTGCGGTCGTAGGTGGCGTAGAGCTTTTTCGTGAATTCCTGGTGAATCCGCTTGGCGATCTGCGACCGTTCGGCGGGGTCCGCCACGCCGCGGGTAAGCCGCTCGGTCTTGTCGAGTTTTTCGAAAAACAGTTCCCGGAGATGCGCCGCTTCTTCGGCGCCCAGGCTGAGTTCCTCCCGGGCCTCGGCAGCCATGGTTTCGGCTTTTTCCCGCAGCGAAGCTTCGTCCGTTCCGGCGGCGCCGGTCAGAACCAGAATTGCAGCCGGTAATAATAGGGTCAGGAGCCGTCTCATCAATATCCGAAGTTTTGGTCCGATGCGGAAATGTTATAGTTTGCAGCTATCTCCGCACTGGGGAACGGGAGAAGCAGGTTTTTCTTGACCTCGTTGAAACCGTTCGGAAGCACGTAGTCGTAGGTCGACAGCGATACGGTCTCGGCGAGCCGTGCGTTGTGGATGTCGATCAGCTCCGTGAGGTACGCCACGCCGAAGCGCCGCGAGTCGAACCACTCGTGCAGCTCGCCTTTCAGTTCGCAGCGGCGTTCGACGCGCAGGGCGGCGCGTATCTCCTCCTGCGGCATGCCTTCGTCCCAGTCGGCAGGTTCCGCACGCTGCTCGTTCGAGGCGTTCCGGGCGCGGAAGAGTACTTCGTTGACGTATCCCACGGCTTCCTGTGTGTGTGCGCCTCCCAGTTCGTTGGCGGCTTCGGCCAGCGTCAGCAGCAGGTCCGCATAGCGGTAGACGATGAAGTTTACGTTGGCGTTGCCCGCCGTGAAGGTCGGGTCCACCCATTTGCGCAGGTAGGGGAGGTACTCGTATTTCGAAGTAGACTGGTCGGGATAGTTCTCCTTGGTATAGGGATAGATGTAATACTGCTTGCCCCTGTAGTTTTCGTTCTCGACCGTCGTGTTGCATTTGTATTTGTAGTCGAGGTAGGTACACTCTTCGCGCCAATCGCCCGGATAACGGTCGTTGTGTTCGTCCCACGCTTCGCGCGAGGGGCGGATCTGCCCGTAGTTGTTCGACGAGTTGGTCAGCGGCACGCCTTCCCAGTACCCCGGAAGGTAGCGGTACATGAAGGGACAGCTGCCCGTCACGTAGTTCATCTCCATTTCGAGAATAGACTCTTCGGTGTGTTTGTTGGTGTAAACCCACAGGTCGGCGAAGTTCGGGACGAGCGAATAGGCGTGCGAGTCGTAAACCTCCTTGGCGTTGTCGTACGCCAGCTGCCAGTACTCCTTGGCCGATTTGTCGAACAGCGTCGCGTCGAACGGCTCGCCGGGATGCTCTTTGATACATGCCAGCGCGACATAAACCTTGGCCAGAAACGCTTTGGCGGCCCATTTGTGCGGGCGTCCGTGGGCATGGGCGCCCTTTTCGGGCAGCATGCTCCAGGCCTGTTCGAGGTCGCTGATGACCAGGCCGTAAATCTGGTCGATCGGGGTGCGGGGCTTGTGGCTCTCCTCGATGGAGGCGGCGGGCCGGTCGATATACGGCAGCGCACCGAAGATACGCACGAGGTTGAAGTAGGAGAGCGCCCGCAGCAGCCGCGCTTCGCCTTCGATCCGGTTGTGTTCGGCTTCCGACATACCGCTGCACAATCCGATGTTCATCAGCAGGTCATTGACCGTGTTGATCGTCTGGTAAGCTCCGTCGTAGACGTAGTCGGCCGTGCTGTTGTCCACCGCTACGTTCATCGTCGCCAGTTCGACCATGTAGGTCGAATTGCGGTTCTGGAGCTGCATGGTGGGCGTATGCCACGACAGGAGCATATGCAGGTAGCCGCCGTAGCCGTTGCTCTGCGAAATATAGCCGTAGCAGGAGTTCAGAACGGCCTGCACGCCGTTCGGAGAGGAATAAACGTCTTCGGGGCTGAATTGGGTCGAAGGATGTTCCGTCAGGAAGTCGTCGCAGGAGCTGCCGAGACCCGCGCTGCACAGGACGAGGAACAGGATAATTATCTTTTTCATGGTTTTTTCCTTTTTATGCGTAATACGGTTAGAAGGTCATCGTGATGCCGCAGACGTAAGCCCTCGACGACGGGTACGAACTCCAGTCCACGCCCACTTTGAGCGCGTTGTTGGTGAAACTGCTCACCTCCGGGTCCCAGCCGCTGTACGAACTCCATGTGAAGGCGTTGCGGACGGTGAAGCTCAGGCCGAGGTTTTTGACGACGCTCGTGCGCTTGAAGTTGAACTGGTAGTTGAGCGTAACGGCCGAAAGGCGCATGTAGCTGCCGTTTTCGAGAATCCGGTCCGTGAAGTCCTTGGTTTGTCCGGCCGTGCGGTTCAGGCGGGGATAGCGGGCGTTCTGGTTGCTCTCGCTCCACGCGCCGAGATAGGCTTCGGTGCGGACGTTGTGCAGGTTGTTGCCCGTCGGCGACGTATTGGTCTCGGGCAGCAGGTTGCCGTTGGCGATCTGGTTGCCGTATACGCCGTCGAACATCATCGAGAGCGACAGGCTCTTCCAGCGGAACGAAGTGCTGAAACCGTAGGTGAACGACGGGTTGGGATCGCCGATGACCTCCTTGTCCATGTCGTCCACGTTGCCCGATTCATTGGTGTCGAGATACCAGATGTCGCCCGGCTGGAGCTGCTGGCCGCGGTATGTCGGCACCAGTCCCTTGTCGATGGCCTCCTGCGTTACGATTCCGTTGGTGCGGAAACCGTAGAACAATCCTGCGGGACGCCCCTCGATGAAGATGTTGGCCGGCATCTTGAAGTAGTCCGAAGTATTGGAGATCTCTTCGCCTTCGAACGCCGAAGCATAGATGTTGCCGTGCCATGCCGCCGGGAGCCCGATGCTGCCGATCTTGTTGCGGTTGAACGAAATGTTGGCATTGACGTTCCAGGTGAAGTCGGCGTTGTCCACCGGATAGGCGTCCACCGAAAATTCGACGCCCCTGTTTTCGATGTTGCCCCGGTTGATCCACATCGACGAGAATCCGGTCGAAGGGGGTATCGAAATCTGCTGGAGCAGGTCTTTCGTGTTTTTGTAATAGAGGTCGAGGGTCATGTTGAGCCGGTTGTCCAGAAGGCCGAGGTCCAGACCCACGTTATACTGCTCGGTGGTCTCCCATTTGAGTTCCCGGTTGGACATGATGCTGGGCTTGATGCCGATGACGAACTGGCCGTCGGGCGATACCGAATAGTCCGAATTGGGGTCGGCCGTATACATCGAGCTGTAGGTGGTCAGCGTCTGGTACGGACTCAGGCCCTGATTGCCGACCATGCCCCAGCCGGCGCGCAGCTTGAGGTTGGAGATGAAGCCCAGCTCCTTCATGAATTTCTCTTCGGACATGCGCCATGCCGCCGAAAACGAGGGGAAATAGCTGAACCGGTTCTCCTTGGAGAACTTGCTGCTGCCGTCGGCGCGGAACGTGGCCGTCAGCACATAGCGGTCCTTGTAGCTGTAAACCATACGGGCGATGTAGGACATCAGCGTGCTTGCGTCCTCGGAATATCCCGGAACCTGCGTTTTGGCGTTGCGGATTGCGTCGGAACGGAATTCGAGGGCCGGGTAGTCGGGGAAGTCCTGCGCGTTGATCGTCGAGTTGTGGTTTTCGGCGCTGTTGACCGAGATGCCCAGCACGGCGTCGATGCGGTGGCCTCCCTTGAAGCTCTTGTTGATGTTGAACATGTTGTCCACGTTGTAGCGGAAAGCCACCAGTTCCGAGAATCCCGCGCGGCCGTTCAGACCGTTGTCGAGATACTGACCGTAGAAACGGGTGCGGTTCTTGTTGCGGTAGTCGGTGCCGAACGTGGTCTTGAAAGAGAGCCATTTGGTGAGCCGGATGTCCGCGTAGAGGCTTCCGTTGAGGCGGAACTCGTCGCTGCCGTCCTCGTAGCTGTTCAGCCAGAGGTCGGTGCCCTTGTAATCCTCTTCGTCGCCGAGGTCCTCGCCTGAGGTCGAGACGTACGGTTTCGAACCGAGCATCTGGCGGATCATGCTCGTCGCGCGGGTCGCGTTCTGCGTACCGCCGGGTTCGGTACCCTGCGTCATCTGGTTTTTGCGGTTCGAGACGGTGGTCTTCGTGCCGACCTTGATGAACTTGGCGATGCGGTGGTCGAAGTTCGCACGGAAATCGTATTGGCGTACGTTGGTGTTGCGGATGATGCCGTTGTTGTCGAGATAACCGCCCGCGAGGTAGTAGTTCGACTTGTCGCTGCGGCCGCTTACGCTTACGCGGGTGTTGATGCTCACCGCGTTGCGCATCGTATAATCCTGCCAGTCGCGGGCTTCGAGGACTTCGCCTTCCTTGATGTTCAGGCTTACGCCCACGTCGTCGGAGTAGGCCAGGAACTGGTCGAGGTCGAGTATGTCGATGTATTTACGCGGCGTGGAAATGTCCACCATTGTCGAGAATTCGATGCGGGGCGTGTCCGAAGTGCCCTGCTTGGTCGTGATGAGTACCACGCCGTTGGCTCCCATCGAGCCGTAGATGGCCGTCGCCGAGGCGTCTTTCAGGATTTCCATGCTGGCGATGTCCTGCGGGCTGATGGAAGCCAGTGCGTTCTGTGCTTCCTGTCCGGTGCTGCCCAGCGGGTTCTTCACGTCCTGCGACGAGGGGTTGAGAATGATGCCGTCCACGACGTAAAGCGGTTCGCCGGTACCGTTGAAGGAGCTTGTGCCGCGGATCTTGACGCTCACGGCGCCGCCCGGGGCGGCATTTCCGGTAGTCACCTGCACGCCGGCCGCATGGCCCTGAAGCAGTTTGTCGAACGAGGCGACCTGTGCGGCTTCGTTCTTGTCGATTTTGACCGAGGTGACGGCTCCCGTCACGTCGCTCTTGCGCAGCGTTCCGTAACCCACGACCACGACCTCTTCGATCTGGGCTTCGTCGCTTTCGAGTTCGATGTCGATCCGGGTGCGTGTCCCGGCGGCGATTTCCTGGGGTTTGTAGCCCAGATAACTTACCTGGAGCGTCTTCTCGGCCGCGGCCGGAATTACGATTTTGTAGCGGCCTTCGGCGTCGCTGCTCGTTCCGGTCGTCGTGCCTTTCACGAGGATCGTGGCGCCGACCACGGATTCGCCGTTTTTGTCGGTTATGCGTCCGCTGACGGCGGTCTGGGCGAAAAGTTCGACCGAGAGCAGCAGAGCAACCGTAAGACAGGCTATGTATTTCGCGTATTTCATGATAATCATCTTTTTTGAGAATTAAAACGTTGCTTTGATACTCAGGAGGAAAGTCCGGGCAAGCGGATAGGAGCCGTTGTCCACGCCGTACCGGCTCAGGTCGTAGGTGTAGCTGCCGACCATGGGCGAATAACCCGAATAGCCGGTCAGGACGCAGAGATTTTTCGCCGTGAATGCCAGATCGACGCTTCGGAGCCATTTCCTGCCGATGTTGAACCGGTAGCTTACCTGCACGTTCGACAATCGCAGGTAGGAGCCGTCCTCGACGAAACGCGAAGAGATGACGTCGCCTCCGACGGCGTTCAGCCGCGGCTCGCCGCCGTTGGGATAGGCCTTGCGGTAGCTGTCGCTGCGCAGGTTCGAGTAGTTGCCCGTGGCGAAGGTCGCCGTGTTGAGCAGGTTGAGGTTCATGATGTCGAAGTCGGCGGCTCCGTCCATGGTTATCGTCAGGCTCAGGTTGCGCCACGCCGCACGTGTCGAGAGACCGTAATAGTACGACGGATTGGGATTGCCGATGACGGTCATGTCTTTTTCCGTGACGTTGCCGTCGCCGTCCTTGTCGATGAACTTGATGTCGCCCTCCTGCAGCCGGGTGCCGTTGTAAGGCGGCGTGTAGAGCAGGTGCCGTTCGCGTACGATGCCCTGACTCTGGTAGCCGTAGAACGATCCGACGCTTTCGCCTTTGCGGTTGACGTTTGCCACGACGTCGCGGCCGAACCATTCGCCCGTCGAGTTGCCGAAGACGTCGCCGTTGTTTTCCGCTCCCGTCGCGAGAATCCGGTTGTGGTTGTAGCTGAATGTCGCGCCGAGATCCCACGACCACTCTTTGCGCTCGATCAGACGGGCCTGAACGCCGACCTCCACGCCCCGGTTCAGGATGCGGGCGCTGTTGGCGTAAATTTCCTTATAATCTCCGGTGCGCTTGTGGTAGTAGTAGCGCAGTTTGTCTTCGCTTTTGGAATCGTAGTAATTCGCCGTGAGCCGAATCCGGTCTTTGAACAGCCCCGCTTCCAATCCGACGTTCCATTCATCGTTCACGCCGGTCCAGCGTACGTCGTAATAGTTGGTGATGCCGTTCTCTATCGTGATGTCGGGGGCGATTCCCGTAATGTAGCTTTCGTTGAAGAGGTAGGGATCGAGCGCCTGACGTCCCGACCGTCCCCAGCCGCCGCGCAGCGTCAGCGCCGAGATCGCTCCGGCGTGCCGCATGAAAGGCTCCGCCGCGATGTTCCACGCCGCCGACGCCCACGGATAGAGGGCCGTGTCGTCCAGACTGTTGTCATAGCGGAATGTATAGTCTCCGCGGACGCCCGCGTTGATCGTGTAGCGTTTGTCGAAGGTGTAACAGGCCGATGCAAAGAGGGCCGTCTGCTGCGACCGGAGCCGGACGACGTGCGAAGGCTGGACGTTCTCGGCCAGCTGGATTCCGGTTGCGCGCAGGTCTTCCTTGAAGAACTTGTAGCCTTCGTTGATATGGTTCACGCTGTTGTTGCCCTCGAACGTCGCTCCGAGCATGGCCGTCAGATGGTGTTTCGTACCGAATGTCCGGTCGTAGGCGAAGTGCGCGGAGATGTTGTAGCCGATCGCCCGGATGTTGCTTTTTGCTGCGCGCCCCTGCTCTTCGGCTCCGCGCCATACGTCGCTCCCGACCCAGCGCATGCGCTCCTTGCCGCGGTAGTCGATGCCGCCTGCGACGTCGAACGTCAGGCCCTTCGTCAGTGCGGCTTTGAAATAAAGCGATTGCTGCACGAAATATTGACTCGCTTCGTCGTCATAGGCCGAAAGCCATCCCTGGGCCGTGTCGTCGAGCATCGAACCGTATTTGACCGTATTGCGCATCGGCGCGGCTTCGGTCATGGCTTTGATCGTACTCATCGAACCCAGCGGCGAAGTGCCCTGCGTCATGTTGTTGCGTATGTGTCCGAAATTGCCGCGCACGCCGATCAGGCTGTTCTTGTTGATGGTGCGTTCGAAATTGACCCGAAGGTTCAGAATGCCCTGATCCGTGCGCTTGAGGACGCCCTGATCGCCGCTGTAACCCAGTGAGAGGTAGTGGCGGGTGCGCTCCTTGGCGCCCGATACGCTGATGTGATGACTGTGGGTGATTGCCGTCCTGACGGCCTGCCCGCTCCAGTCTGTTCCGCTGCCCTGCGCATCGAAACCCGGATTGGCCTGCTTCATCATCGCCAGGTAGTCCGATGCCGGAAGCATCTCCACGTCGTGCCCCATCGTCGAGATACCTATATTAGAATGGTAGCGGACCGTTTCGCCCTTTATCCCCATTTTTGTCGTGATGACGATTAC
>CAKVKI010000118.1 GCA_934754975.1 uncultured Alistipes sp.
GACCTGCTGCGACTGCTGCGTTGGCATTGTTGATCGTGCCGATGCCGCCGTTGCCGCTGTGGGTCGCAAAACCGTAAGTTTCGCCATTGATGATGATTTCGAAACTGTCGCTGCTTTGCTTGTCGAACGTATGTGTGTAGATGTCTGCTGCCGACGACGTAAGCTTGATAGGCTCACCGCTGGCCATGAGTATCCATGCACCTTTCGAAGTGTCGATCATGGTGATGTTCAGGGTAGCTTCGGCCGAATTCTCGGAATCGGGCTGTTTGCCTATCGCATACATCCTGTAGGTATTCGTTTCATCCGTTTTCAGACCGTCCTGTGTGATTTCCAGCACATCGGGGCCGACTTCGGTCCACTGCGGCGCGTCGTTGAATTTGTAGGCGTAGCCGGCTGCGTCTTTGACCGCTTTCCAGGATATGATGGCCACATCCACGCCGTCGCCTTTCCTGAAAGACGGGGCCGGGGTCGGAAGCGTCGGGTCGATGTCGAAATCGACGGTCCGTTCGGCCGAATCGGTCGTGTGTCCCTGATTGCCGACGGCATAGATGCGGAACGTATGCGAACCGCGCGAGAGCCGGGTCAGTTTCAGTGTTGTAGTCGCAGCGTCGATGGTCGTGTATTCGGTGGAATTGTCCAAAGCATAGGCATAGCCTTCCGCTTTTGCGACGGCATCCCATTTGAAAGAGGCTGTCGCCAACTCGGTTGTAACCGCAAGTTTTTTGGGGCTGACCAGTTCGATGCTCATGAGTTCGTCATCCGACGATTCGCATGAACTGAAGCCGAGCGCCAGAAGCAGGCAGGGGAATAATAATAACTTTTTCATATAGGTTCGGTTCTTAGTCTGTTTTTAATAATCCAGATGATATATGCCGGGATGCGAATCGGGGTCGGTGAAGACCGTTTGTTCGTATTTGTTGCCGAAGCGATCGACCGCTTCGACTTTTACGTCCGCATCGGCATTCGTCAGCGTGTAGTAGAACATATGATCCGTGGACTTGTTGTAGCTGCTGCTGTTGTTCAGGATGCCGATATGGTAAGCCACCGTCCATGCGTCCTTGTCCGAATACTGGGTCATCGTGCCGGTCATCGTGCCGTTTTCATAGACATTGACGGTCCATGCGGGGTCCCAGTTCCAGATGTTCGCAACGATCTGATTGCTGTTTTTCTTCGTGAAATAATACGACGCGTCGCCGCCGCCGGTGAATTTATCGGAACCGCGATAAAGACGTATCTGGAAGTCCTCGTCGTGCTGTACCGATTTGTAGGTCCACTCCTTCATCGTGGCCCCGTCGATGCGGTAGATGCCGAAGCCGATGGGCGTGCCTTCGGTGCAGACGGTCGAACGCCACCAGGCGCCGCAGGTCGTGCCGGTGATATGCTCGAAAATCTCCTTGCCGTTCTTGGTGTGGATGTAGTTGATGTTCGAGTGGGTGTGGGCCGACATGATCGTTGCGTATTTGTACTGCGAGAGCAGCTCCAGAACTTCGTCGTAGTAGGCGTAATCGCTGTTGCGGAAGGGAATGTGAACGCACAGGATCACCATTTTATCCTTCGGAACATAGCTCAGGTCCTGCTTCAGCCACTCGTATTGCTCGGCGCTGAAACCGCCGGTATAGCCCGCGCTCTCCTGGCATTCGTGGATAATGTTGTCCATCGATACGATATGCACGTCGCCGCGGTTGAACGAATAGTCCACCGGACCGAAGAAGCTTTCGTATTTCGCGCGGGCCTCCTTCTCGTTGGCCGTCGGAAATTCGTGGTCGTGGTTGCCGATGGTCGAGAAAACGGGGATTCCCGTCTGTTCGGGCTGCAGGGCTACCACCATGTTGCTGTAGAGCGCCCATTTGTTGTTCACCAGGTCGCCGAGGTGGATGGCATAGCACGGGATGCCGGCCGAGTTGGAGTACTCCCGGATGTCCTTGGCCGCTTCGCGCTTGAACCGGACGGCGTGCGCCGCTTCGTTGATCTGGGGGTCGCCGATGCAGATCAGGTCGAACCGGGTTTCGGGGGCGTCCAGCGCCGTCAGCGTGAAGTCGTAGCGGGCCGTTCCCGGCTTGAGCTTCGTGAAAAACTTAGGCAGTTTGTAGGTCTTGTGCATGTTCACCTTGTAACCCGAAGGCAGGGAGTAGAAAACGAAGCCCGATTCGGCGTTGCGGGTCAGTAAATACCGGCCTTCGGCGTCAGTCTGCGTACAGGTGAAGCCGTCGCTTACGACAACTCCCGAAATGGGATTGCCGCCTGCGTCGGTGACGTATCCGTAGGTGTCGCCGCCGTCGGGAACTTGCTCCCCGCCGTTTCCGCCGTTATTTCCATTGCCGTCGCTGTCCGAGCAGGCTGCGAAAACCGCGATCGAGCAGAAGATGAGCAGCAGTCTGTATATCCGTTGTATCATGGTGTGTTTGTTTTTATTGTTATTCCTCGATTGAATGACCGGCATAACCGGGGTTCTGGGTTATCAGCGGATTGGCGATGCGCTCGTCCTCCGGAATGGGCCACAAGGCGTCTTTCATCGGATCGTAGGACATCGTGATGAATCTGCGCAGGTTCATATCCTTGCCGTCGAACGTCTGGCCGTTGTAGGTTACGTGCCAGTCGGAGTCGATCGTCGGTACGGCGTTCGATACCGAACCGTCGAGAGCCGGGGCGTACAGCGTTCCCGAGATAACCGATTCGGCCATATCCCAGCGGCGGATGTCGAACCAGCGGAAACCTTCGTTGCAGAGTTCGACCATGCGTTCGTAGCGCAGTGCAGAACGCAGGCCGTCGCGGCTGAGGTTTTCCTTGAGACCGGGCATGTGGGCGCGGCTGCGGATCTTTTCGATATCGGCTTTGGCGACGCTGAGGTCGCCTCCGTTCCATTCGATGTTGGCTTCGGCGCGGATCAGGTAAAGCTCGGCCAGGCGCATCAGCGGGTAGCTCAGCACGCACACCGAACTGGTGCCGAATGCGTTGTTGTATTTGTATTCCTGAATGTCGAGGTATTTGCGCCACAGGTAGCCGCACGGACCTTTCGAGCCGTTGGCTCCGTATTCCGATTTACTGCCGTAAGCCTCCGAGTTTGCGACGTCTGCACCTTCCTCCTTGTCATTGTAATTTTTAATGGTCTGAACGGAGGGGTTAGTTTCGAACTGCATGCCCAGTACTCGGGAACCCGGACGTACGCAGAAGAGATCGAGACGCGGGTCGCGGTTCTTCCACGGATTTTTGTAATCGAACAGGGGCGATTCCACGATCGACTTGCCGTCCGTGCATTGGATGGCGTCGAGGAAGGCCTGCGTCGGGCTGAAGTAGGAGCAGCCGCCTGCGATACGCGGAGCCGCATAATAGCCGGCATTATGCTGGTTGCTGGAGATCGCCGTATTGAACTGCAGCGCCCAAATCCATTCGTCGCTGTTCTTGTGACCGTTGATGCCGAACAGGTTGGTGGGGGTGGGTTCGCCCTTCGTGTAGTCTTCGCCGCAGTAACGGGTGTCGTATGCCTCAAGGGAGTATCCGCCCTCCTCGGCCAGTTTCAGCGCTTTGTCGGCATAATAGGCCGCCTCTTCGTAATACTTCCAGTTGAGACAGATGCGGGCTTTGAGCCCATAGGCGCCTACGCGTCCCAGACGTGCAGATCCGTAGCTGTTTTTGTTGTGGCGGATCGGCAGAAAATCGAGCATTTCGTCCGCAAGATCCTCGTTGAGAATACGTGAAATCACCTCTTCCTTTGGCGTGCGCGTGTAGGTGTCGCCTAATTTCAGGGTGTGGTCGATGTAGGGAATGTCGCCGTAAAGCTGGCAACCCCAGTCATACAGATAAGAACGGACGAGCAGCAGTTCTGCTTTATACATATTGTACTCCTGCTCGCTCATCAGCTCGCGGATGTTGTCGATGCCGTCCAATACGAGATTGGCGCGGGCTGCCGTTTTGTAGATTTGGGTGTAGACTTTGGTTACCCATGCGTTCGAAGGCGGGAGTTTCGACTGCTGTTGGTAGTTGTAGTTGGCGGCGTTGATACGCGATGCGCCGATGTCGGACGCATTGTCCTGGATGCCGGGGAACGGCGTCGAGGATGCGTCGATCAGGGTAAGTCCCTTGTAGGTTGCGAAGACGCCCGCTTCCACCTCCGATTTCGTAGCCGGGAACGTGGATGCATTCGGACCGTTGAGATATGCTTTGTCGAGCGAGCAGCCCGTGATAAAGAGAGTGCCGAGCGCTATACCGGTGATTATTTTGTTTTTCATGGTTGTAATGCGTTAAAATTTGAGTTCGAGTCCGACCGTAACGATCTTTACCTGCGGATAGTTGTTCGCCGAGCCGAGTTTCACGACGTCGAAGTCGCCGCTCGAATCGCCTCCGTAACCTACTTCGGGGTCGTAACCGTCCCAGAAATTGGTGACTGTGAAGAGGTTCTGCGCATTGACGTAAAGATAGGCCGAATTGAGACCGATCCGGTGCATCCACGACTTGGGCAGCTCGTATCCCAGCTGGATATTCTTCAGACGGAGGTAGGCGGCGCTTTTCATCCAGAACGACGAGTCGTACCAGTTGTTTTTATTCGCACTCGTCAGGCGCGGAGTCTTGCCGTTGGGATTCTCTGCGCTCGCCCAATCGAGATGCTCCTTGCGGAACGTACCGCCCTGGTTGCTGGGCATTACATAATAGGAGTTCAGGTAACCGTCCGTTTTGCCGACGCCCTGGAACAGCAGGCCCAGCCGCAGGCCTTTCCAGCCGAAGTTCAGGTTCAGGCTGTAGGTGTAGCGGGGAATCGTGCTGCCGACGATGTCTTTGTCGTTCTCGTCGATCGAGTTGCTGCCGTCGATGTCGGCATAGCGGATGTCGCCGATCTGGACGGTTTCCTTGAACTGCGGGCAGTTGGCGTTGACCCAGTCGGCCTCCTCCTGCGTGCGGATGATGCCGAGACTCTTCAGCGCATAGATGCTGCCGATGGAATAACCCTCCTGATTGCGCAGTACACCGCTGGTCGAGGTCTTGCCGCGCATGTCGAGGATTTCGTTCTTGACGTCGGACAGGTTGGCCTGTACGCCGAATGAAAAGTCGCGCCACTGGTTGTTGTAACCTACGCTTACCTCCCAGCCGGTATTGCGGACCTTACCCGCATTCTGATAGGGAGCGTTGAGACCGATGCCGAGGGGCATGTCGAGTTTCATCAGAATGTCCTTGGTCTCCTTGCGGTACCAGTCGGCCGTGATGTTGAGCTTGTTGAAAAGCGAAAAATCCACGCCGACGTCGAGCATCGTGGTGGTTTCCCATTTAATGTCGGGATTGGCCAGCGTGTTGAGGGTGACGAGCGAGTAGATATTGTCGTTCATCGAGATTTGTCCCATCGCGAGGTTCTGCGTGGTGGGATAGTAGCTGGCTGCGTCGCCGCCGGCAAGGTTCTGGTTGCCGAGCGTACCGTACGATGCGCGGAGTTTCAATCCGTCGATTATGTGTTTGACATCCTGCATGAACGGTTCCTCGGAGATGCGCCATGCACCCGATACCGAGGGGAAGTAACCCCAGCGGTTCGATTTGTTGAAGCGCGACGATCCGTCGATACGCAGGTTGGCCTCCAGCAGGTAGCGCTCTTTGTAGTTGTAGTTCAGGCGGCCGAAGTAGGACTGTATGGCCCACTCGTAACGGCGGCCGGAGTTGTCCATGTTGTCGATCTCGCCCACGTCGATCTGGTCGTAATTGTAATTGAAGACTTGACGGTAGGCCATCAGGTATTTATAGTCGTATGTATTGCGTTCCGCACCGAGAATCAGCTTCAGATCGTGGCCGCTGAAGTTATGCTTGAGTGTAGCCAGAAAGTTGTAGTTGCCGTAGAATGCGCGGGATCCCGATTCGGTGAGGGTTGCATAAGAGGCCGAGGTCAGCGTGGAGGTGCCTTTGTAGTCCTGATAGGTGGTGACGGGTTTTTTCCAGTTGTGGCGGTTGGTGGTTGCGTAGCGCGGCGCCAGCATGCCCTGAAAAGAAAGCCATTTTGCAGGCTCGTAGGTCAGCGTGATGGCTCCCGACAGCCGTATGGTATTGGTGTTGTTGCTGCCGCCGTAAAGCATCAGGGCTACGGGGTTCATGCCCTGCATTCCCAGACCGTTGTAAAGACCGGTCGAAAATTGGTTGGGAATGTCGGCCGGGCGGGTGTTCATGTAGTTGAAGATCGTACTCTGATAAGGCGAGGCCTTGCGGTCGTCGTTCGAGAACGAAAGGTCGAGTTTCATCGACAGTTTGTCGTTGAACTTGACGTCGGCGTTGTTGCGGAACGTGTAACGCTGGAAGTTCGCATTTTTGATGATGCCTTCCTGATCCACGTATCCCAGCGTGGTGAGCATGCGTACGCGCTCGCTGCCTACGCTGAGCGAGACATTGTGGCTGTGGGTGAAGCCCGAGCCGGTCAGCACGGCGTCCTGCCAGTCCGTATTGGGATAAAGATCCGGGTCCTTGCCCCAGTTTTTGCGGTATAGCGCCATATCCTCGTCGTTGTAATCGGGAATGGGAGTGCTGCCCGGCTTTTCGCCGTTGAGGTCCACGCCGTCGTTGAGGTACATGGCGCGTGTCAGCTCGCGGAATTCGAGCGCATTGACCATGTCGGGCAGGTCGGTCGGCGACTGCCAGCCCACATAGCCTTTGTAGGTGATGGAGAACCGCTCCTTCGAACCGCGTTTGGTGGTTACCAGGATCACGCCGTTGGCTGCGCGCGAACCGTAGATGGAGGAGGACGCGGCGTCCTTGAGGATGGAGATGGATTCGATCAGGTTGGGATCGACGCTGTCCAGACTGCCTTCGATGCCGTCGATAAGCACCAGCGGCGAGGTCGAGCTGCCGCCGAAGGAGTTGATGCCGCGGATGCGGATCGCGCCGCCGTCATCGCCCGGGGCGCCCGACTGCGTGGTAACGGTGACGCCCGGAGCCATGCCCTGCAGGGCGGCTGAGGCCGAGACGATCGGGCGTTTGTCGAACGCTTTCGAGTCGATGGTGGCCACCGATCCCGTCACGTTTACCTTCTTCTGGGTGCCGTAGCCCACGACGATGACTTCGTCGATCTGTGCATTGTCGTTTTCGAGCTGGATGTCGTAATCGGTCTTGGCGGTTACTTCGACCGATGTCTCCTTGTAACCGATGTAGGAGACCGAGAGCTTTTGGCCGGGAGTCGCCGCGATGGCGAACTTACCGTTGGCATCGGTCGTGGTTCCCCCCCCCGGCTGGGTGCCTGTAATGACGATCACGGTAGCTCCCACGAGGGGCATGCCCTCCGCGTCGGTGACTGTTCCGCGGACTGTCGTCTGGGCGTACACGGCCACACTCAGGCAGCATGCGATGACTGCCGCCAGTAGTTTTGTTAAGGTGCGTAGCTGTTTTTTCATAGTTGGTAAAATTAGTAAAATTTTAAGGTCTTTGGTCATGTGATAAAACACCACAAGGCAGACGCGGGTCAGTGCGCCTGTCCGTCGGAAAAATTCGGGTTATTCGCCCGAAGGGGCCGGAAATTCAGGTTTCATAATGCGATGTCGTTTGTCTTGTTTGTGCGTCCGGGTGTTTTTTTCTTTGCTGTCGGAATTATAAACGTAATTTCTTTTTGTTGCTGTAAGGTTGTTCTTTCGGAGGGATGGCGGCCTGAAAGAAAAGTCTGTACCGACTGATGCCGGGATTTTGAGTCCGATAATTATTCGGGATATTCTCCGTTTATTATATAATAGGTATACGAACAGCGCATTTTGGAAGGGCGGTGTATGCTCCTGCCGCATCGGATGCGGGGCAACGGCCCGTATTGCAGCGAAATGCCCGGCACGCCGGATATGCCGTCCGGAAAACGGAACGCCCGATTTCCCGATAAGCAGGGAATGAGGTGTGCGCTGTAAAGTCAGTCATTATTTGCTTTTGTTTGTTTTTCTTATCTTTTCCAGGGGTGAATTTATATTTATTTTTTGTATTTGCAAAATTTCTTGCCGAAAATTTTCTTTTTGTAGCAATATTTTAATATATTCGCAAAGTCAAGTAAAGGTTTTTGCACTCTTTTATCTTGCATCTGCCGGACGATTTACACTGAAAATAAGCT